>UYNY03000001.1 GCA_900620265.3 Nitrosopumilaceae archaeon
CCCGTACCGAGGGTCGCGCTCCTCTCTTGGACGGCCGCCTCGTGCCCACGAGCGTCCCGTCCGGCAGCAGCCTCATCCCCGGCACCAGCATCTCTATCTCCTCCCTGCTCCCGGCCGACGTGATCGCCCTGAACAGGTTGCGCGGCGTCGGCAGTATCTCGTCCAGCACGGGCCGCACGTAGTTAAAGTACCGCGACACCGTCGTCTGGTCCACGCCGAAGAATATCTCTAGTATGTCCTGCGGGATCTTGCCCTCATGCGGGTGGGTGTCAGCAGCAGCGCCTCGTCGTACCGCAGGCGCCGCCTGCCCGGATCCGATGTCCTGTCGTCGTTCTCCCCGAAGAGCGGGGCGTCCGGATCCGCGTCGGCCATCTCCACGAACCTCTCCAGTATGTACTCAAAGACGTCCATCCTTGCCAGCGTCATCTTGCGCATCAGCTCGGGCTCGTGGAGCACCATGTGCAGGATCTCCTTTGCGTGGGCAAGGGTCGGCGGGCGCCGCCCGTGCCGGTCGTTGTCGCTGTTCCACAGCACGCCGTCCAGGTCCGACGCCGCCTTCAGGGCGGCGTTCTCCACTTCCATGGCGGCGCACTTGGCCGCCATCTTGGCCATCTTCTGTGCCGCGTCCCTCGGGATCCTCCGTGCCGCCATCCCGCATGGGGCAGAACACGGTTGATCTTAGATCCTTCGATCAAAGAAAATCGGATCCGGGTCAGTAATTATCCACCAGCACGCCCGGTCAGGCGTGGGATCGCCTATTACGCATAGGCTCTAGTATCTAAGTATATTGATGCCACATCTATTGAACAAGCGTTACTTTATTTAAGATCTCATTTCTATCGTTACACTGACCGAGGATGAAATATAACCCTGACAAGTTTTTTCGAGCGTCAGAATATGTAACCAATAATGCAAACCAGCTTACTTTGTCCAACCTAGATTTTTCATTATTTATGCATGTGTTTATTGCTTCTTTGATATTATTGAATTTTTTACTATATTTTGAATTTTTGGGCATAGTTATATCCAGTGAATCTTTTTCTATCCTGAATATATTCAATCCAAGATTCAAATCTTCACCAATAACTAGATCTTGTCTGTTTGGATCAGGCTGCTCAAAGCATAATTTATCATTAAGTTTGTAAATCTGTATCTCAGTCGCAGGAAGATGACCATGATTGGATATCGGAATCCAGACCGATTGGTTTTCAAGTTTACTACCACTTTTGGATCTCCCTATCCACGGCCTGTTCCTGATTTTGTTGTCTATACGGTTAGCCATGAGTTGATATAAGAGCAAAGCTGCAACCATCATGTTGATCAATATTGATGAAGTAAAAAGTTCTGTGAGGCGCAATTCCTCATAATTTTCTGGTATTGCGATTAATATAAAACTAGACATTATTATTACCAATATTAATGCGACTATTACCAAATGTTTTACTTCAGCCAATATTCCTACCATCTTAATTACCTATTCTATTTCCTGGATCGTCAAATGATGTGTTGGAGTCTTCATCTTTATCAAAAACCGTATGCAAGGCCAATAGGTAAAATAATGCGCTTTTCCCCTTTTGTTTCCATGGCTCCTTTCTCACCAATTTCAAACCAACTTTTTCATCCGCCAGCATCGCCTTGAATCCTTCCTCGCTGAATTTTGTAGAATATCCAAGGACACAAGGCTCCAAATGACTCTCTTTTGGCTTGTACATTACAACAACCGTCAGTGAATCCTTGTAGTTATTGATCTGTATGTTGTGATATGCATTGTCTGGTAATCCATGCTCCTTGATGAATTCGCGCAATTCAGTGGCCGTTGTTATCTCTACATGTATGTCGTCTATATTTACTAACTCATCTATATTTTTATTTTCACCCGGTCTTTCAATATATTTTACAATATTATTATAATGGCCCTTTTCCATAATCTGATTTATGTTGTTATCATTTGCAGCAGCAAATATCATGCGCAACGGCATTGCTAGTATTTCTTTTACATATTTATCTTCATATGATTTTTTTAGTTTATCGGGATCGGATGTCATATCTACATCAATTAATAACAATGTATTACTGTTCATTATCTTTCGTATACTATAAAATACACCTGGTATGGTTGCATTTGATATTATATCAAAGGCAGTGATGATTCTAAAATTTTTGTTACTACCATCATAATCAAAATTTTGCATGTAAAAATCTTTTAGACGTGGTGTAACTTCCAATTTTTGTGTTGCCATATCATTACCGAATTTCTGGTGGATTCCTTTGATGCCGTTCAATAACAATGTCATGGATATATCGACCGGGCTGAATTTTATTTTGTCTGTAAGTCCTCTGAATCGGTTAGTTGAGAGCAGTTGATCCAGTAATCCTGATTCCTTGTACATGGTGCCACTGCCTAATGAAATGTATTCTATATTCTGTCCTCCATTATCTTTGTTTCCTGAATTTTTTTCCTTGATTTTTTCAAACCAATTAAATATCTCCTTTACCATCTCTTGTCTGTTTTCACTAAGAATTTCTCTACTGTCATTAAAGAAGTGATATGTATGACTGCCCACTAGAGAATTAAGTTTCAGGTATTGCTCGGCTCCCCCAGGTGATATATACCAGTATTTCTCAGGTATTACCTTATTGTCTACAAATTCCCGTACCAATTCGAGATTTACTAGATTCTCCGGCGTGACCTGCCACTCTCCGATACTCCCCGGATCCAACCTGAACTCGATCTCGTTCCCCATGCCGGAATTGGCTTGCTCGATATTCTATATATCTATCTATCTATGGAATGTACAAATCCAAACTAGGCACGAATCGAATCTGATCGGGTGAAAGCTGCCGCCACGGGCCCGGGAGCAACCTGACGGTGGCCTCTGGCATGACCCTCCTAAGGCGGGGCTGTGGGGGATAACCGGATGCAGCCAGCCGCCATGCCGCTCATAGGGCAGCTCGGGGACGGGATCCCCTGCCCGTAGGCGTTAGTGGCCGATCTCCGCGCATGGAACCTAGGCATCCGTCCAGTCAGACATCCCCTAGCTTTCCCTCCATGATACCTGCAAATTCCTCAAGCAGCGGCTTGCGGTCCACCGGCTCAAAAGCAGAGTCGCGCCTGAGCCTGGCCGTAAAGCCGACCCGCAGGTTGTGCAGCGTCTTTTCATCAAGGATGCCCGACTTGATGGGCTCGGATCTCTCCAGCACCCCGGCATGGCCGCTGTCCTGGTATCTGCTGTCCGTGGGGTAATACTCCTTGAGGCTGCCCAGTTCCTTCCTTGCCACCGTGTATCCCGCTATGGCGTCAAGGCCTGCTGTAAATGCCGCCGAGTCGCCCCTTCGTATGGACTCTAGCATGATCCGCATCCACGCCCTGTCGGGGCGCTCCGCCCCGTCTCTCAGCCATGACGGGTACTTTCTCAGCAGAGCCTTGACGTACCTCCGATCCCACCTGTTGCACATCCTGTCGCAGAGCCTCTGCAGCGTCTCGCTGAACTCCTCCAGCATTACTATGCTGCTGGCGGGCCTCTTGGCCTCCTTGTTCGTGTACTTTACGTCCTGGGGGGCGGGGCTGTCGTCTCCCAGGATGTCGTCAATATAGTAGAACATCCTGGTGATCCCTATCTCGAACACCTCATAGTTCCCGGCATCAATCGAGTGGGTCATTATCGCCTCCCAGCGGGACAGCGCGTAAACGTACAGCCTCTCATATCTTACGATATGGACAAACCTCCTGAAGACAAAGTCCATGTACCTCATCATGAACGCGTGGTGGTCGTCGGACACCGCGATCCCCACTAGCGATGAGAACTTGGCGTGGAAAAAGTCCACTACCTCCCCTACCATGTGCTCGTCCCCCTCCCACTCCCCTATGTTCTCCTCCATGGACACCCACATCGCCTCAGAGCACTCGTCCAGCACGTCGACGTTGTTGTAAGTGATGGCCTCGCGCATCATGCTGGTCCAGACGTCCACCACCCCCGCCCCCTCCTTGTCCAGCTTCCCGTCCCTGCCCAGTATGGGCCTGATGTGGGCCGCTGAGCGGTTCAGAAAGTGCCCCACCATCTCCACCCTGTCCGTCCTCGCGCACTGGAGCATCACCGGCTTTAGGAACACCAGGGTGAGCCTGCTCAGGTGCTCCCAGCCTTCCCTGTCCCGGAACGCATCGCGCGCATCAAGCATGAGCTTTATGCTCTCGCGGAACACGTACATGTTGCCGTCGGCCACCGCCTTGAACGTCACCTGCTCCCATATCTGGAACGGCTCGAACGCCTTGCCCCTGCGCCTGTCCGCCTTTTCCTGTTCACCCGGGTCGTCGCTGTCTGACGGCTTTATGTTGTCCACCCCGGTGCAGTTGATCTCGTCCTTTATGCTGTTCAGCATGTGCCGCAGCTGGGTCCTCTCCACCATGTAAAAGATGTAACCTGCCAGATAATACAGGGAGCAGACCGTGAGTCCCATCATTGTGGGCAGGATGAACCTCTCATAATCCGCTATCAGCGGGTGCCTTGTATCGATCATGTATACGAGCGCCATGTTTGCCGATATCAGTGCTATGAAGATCACCACCAGGCAGTACACGACCTTGTTCTTGATATACCTCATCAGCGTCTGCATCGAGTACGACTGCGCCCTGAACTGCAGCCCGAGCAGCGTGACGCCCAGCGTCACGGCAAAGGTGGCCACCAGGATCTCGATGTTCGTATGCAGGAACATGACGGTGTTATCCGTGCCTCCCTCATAGCTGTACAATTCCATGGTCGTGCCTATCCAGATTGCCATGGCGGCAATGCCTATGATCGAGATGATCACTACCGACTTTATCTTGAGTAGGCTCGGGGCATCGTATTTGCCCTTCTCAAGAGGCCTGCATTTTTTAGCCTTCTTTGGATTATCCTGATTTTTTCGGCCTTGCTTTTTTGCTTGGTCATGCCCGGTGCCATTATCTGCAGTCATGGTTCATGCACCGTCATGTCTGCGCTATCCTCCAATTTTATCCTTCATCCTATCAAACTCCTCCTCTGTAATCTCTCCCCTTACGTATCTTGCTTTTAGTATGTCGATTAGATCCTCGTCATTCGAAGACGGATGTATGGATTCAGGATCTCTATTTTTTTGTGGCCTGTTCCCCTCTATTATCTTGTCCTTGGCGTACATGTAGATCTTTTCTGCAGATTTTTTAGGTATCGCGTCAATCGTACCATTATCATCTCTATTCCACCTCATTATTTTTCTATCGGTCTTTGACTCCTCTGTCATGCCCGGCACATGGAATATCAGGGAGGATAAAAATATTCCCTTTTCCACCATTATATTGGTTATCTGCTTGTAAAAATACTCCTCTACAAACTCACCGAACCCCAATCTTCGCGGGCTCCAGATTATGATGCGTTTCTCTGTAATGAATATTGTGTGTTGATAGCCTGCTCCGGCTCCTCCCGGTTTAAGGCGCCCCTGTTGCGCATACATCACGACGGACTCGCCATCTGCAAGCCGCTTCCTGATATTCTCCATCCCCCCTTTCACCATCGGGATCTTCACCTTTGGCACGCGAGCGGCGGTGGACAGGTGGTTTTTAAACATATCCGTGGATTTGGGGCCTCCGAATAGGCACGGCCTACCGGACTGGCGGTGGTACCAAACGTTGGATTATGTGCCGAACCTCCCGTTGCGGCTCTGTGGCCGATCCGGCCCCCGCCCCGCGCCAATCATATCAGGAGGACGGCGGCCGCAAAGACGGTCGTCCACTTGCCGTCCTTGTCGCCGGTGGCGGTCTGCGTGATGTTGCGCGTGTTGTAGATCTTGCCGGATATGGACCACTGCTGCCTCTTCTCGTCCCAGTTCTTGTCCACGTCAAACGGTATGCCGAGCGAGGAGGCGAGCATCTGGGCCGCTATGTCCTCGGCATAGTCGCCTGCCTGCGACTCGTTCTGGCCGAACGAGACGTGCTCAGACAGGTACCCGTATGTGTTCTTGTCGGTGGGCCGGGCTATGCCGACCGACGCTGCGCACATGCGGTGCGGCTCGTTGGTCTGGTTCTTGGAGTAGATGGTAAAGAGTATCTGGCCGGGCCGTATCTGGCGCAGCCCCTCGGCCTTTGAGATCAGCTTTGCGCGTGGTGGAAAGATGCTCGATATCAGGACCAGGTTGGTGCCGGCGATCCCCGCCTTTCTCAGGGCGTACTCGAAGCTCGTCAGGCGGTCCTCGTGGACGCCGGCCCCCTTTGTGAGGAACAGCTTCTTTGGCACCAGATCCAGCATGGCGCGGCGCGGCCGCGGTTTCTATTTATGTCTTGATCACGCGCGTTGGCAGGCCGGTCGGCGCCCGCGCACCAGGCGCGCGCCACCCCGTGCGGTACGGCCGCGCACCTGCGCGCCACAAACCCGTCACACGAGCCCGTACACCATGTACGCCCCCACCGCCACGGCCAAGCCCGCAGCCGCATACCTGACGTACCTGTAGATGTGGCCCGCCCCGGATATCGCCGCCAGCGGTATCCCGATCGCCCCGCTCGCGGCCGCCATGCCAAGCACGCTCCCCGCCCCGAACAATCCGAGGAACGAGACGAGCTCGCCCGGATCCTGCATGGACGCGGCTGCCAGCGCCACGAGGCCCCCGCTGCCGGCAAGCCCGTGCAGGCACCCGATCAGGTAGAACCTGTGGCCGTGGCCGTGCTCCCCCCCGTGCCCGTGGGGGTGCGTGTGCACCACGTCCCCGTGCCTGTGCGGGTGCACGTGGACGGCGGGGGCCCTTCTTGCGGCGGCCAGCACGCCGAGCCCGATCAGCATCAGGGCCGCCGCCAGCTCGGCGCCCGCAAAGAACCCCTCCCCAAGGTCCATCGACAGCCATGCCACCAGGAACCCCACCGCCACTATGGCCGCCGTGTGCCCGGCGCCCCAGAGCGCGCCCATCACGGCAAACCCCGACCTTGGCGACCCGGGCCTGCGCACCACCTGCGTCGATACCGCGCCGAGGTGATCCGGCTCCAGCGCGTGCACCAGCCCCACCACGAGGCCGGCGCCCGCCACAAGCAGCGGGTTCCCGCCCTGGATGATCTCGGCCAGTTGGTCCAGCACGCCCGTCAGCCCCTGTCTGGGATCTTGGCCCGCGGGCCGCCAAAGTTGTACGTGTTGCCAGTGCCGCGATAGTCCCGCGGCCTGACCGGGTCGCCTCCCTCGAGCCCCCTCTTCGTCAGTGATAGGCCGGCGAGCAGCTCCACGATGAGCCTCTGGCCAAGCCCCGACGTGATCCCGCCGTTGTACGAGCTCGAGTCGCTGACGTCGTAGGCGGGCGCGATCTCCACCAGGTCCATCGCGAACCTGTCGGGGTCGAACGACTTTGAGAGCAGCCGTATCATCCGTATCCCCTCGCGCGACGTCAGCCCGTTGGGCTCCGGCTCGCCGGTGCCGGGCGCGTACGCCGGATCAAACGAGTCGATGTCCCAGCTCAGGTAGACGGCGTCGGTCCCGTCGTTGGCCCTGTCCGCTATCTCCTTTGCTATGACGTCGATGCCCAGCTCCTCCACGTCGAGCATCGTGAACCACTGGAAGTCCTGGTCGGACATCCACTTGTACAGGTCCGGCCCCGGCCAGTAGCCCCTCGGGCCCACCAGCGAGTAGTTCCTCCCCTTGAGGCACCCGATCTCCATTATCCGGCGTATGTGGGCGCCGTGGTCGTACTTGTAGCCGGTGAGCCCCTGCGGGGCGCAGTCGGCGTGGGTGTCAAAGTGTATCATGCCGATGCTCTTGTACTTTTTGGCGAACGCCCTCACGTTGGCGTAGGTGATCGAGTGGTCGCCCCCAAGCATCACGGGGATCCCGTCGGCCTCGAGCACCTCCTTTACCTTCTGCGTCATCCTCTTGTGCGACTCTATCACGTCCCCCGGAGATACCAGCACGTCGCCATAGTCCACGGTCCTGAACGTGCCGAACGGGTCGGCACCGGTCTCGATGTTGAACCGCTCGTACGGCGGTGACGGCACGGTGGACGCGGCCCTGATCGCCCGCGGGCCGTACCTGGCGCCAGGCCTTATCGTGGTCCCAAAGTCGAACGGCTCGCCCACGATCGCCACGTCGGGCCTGGCCGCCTGCAGCTCCTGGCGCGTCCTGACCCACGGCAGGTGCAGGAACGTGTTGATCCCGACGAACGGCGCCACGTCGGCACCCCTGTAGTCGTCGCCGTAGAACTCCATCCCCATCGTTGGTCGCAATACCCGTGTCCGCCGATTAATTAAAGGATTTCCTGTAATATACGAAACAATCGCCCCCTGGAATAAATTGGACGGGTGCGCGGCGCGCGAGTTATTCGTAATGTACGATTTAACTATAAAGCCCGGCGCGTGCACTGGGATCCATGATGCTCCGGCGCCATGCCGACGGCCGCCGCCACCTTGACGAGGGCCTGCAGGCGGCGCACTGCGGCGACCTCAAGAGGGCGGTCTCGAGGTTCGACAGGGCGCTGTCAGCCGACCCCGGCAGCACCGACGCCATGCTGCACAAGGGGTCCGCCCTGTACAGGATGGGCCGCTACCAAGAGTCGCTTGACTGCATCGACGCCCTGCTCTCGGCCGATCCCGGCAACGCCTGCGCCCTCCTTGACCGGGGGCTGGCGCTCCAAAAGCTCGGCCGCGACGGCGAGGCCGTCGGCTGCCTCGAGTCCCTGCTCTCCACAGATCCTGGGAGCCTGCGCGCCATGTCCGCCATGTCGCGCTCCCTGAGCGCACTTGGAAGGCACGGCGAGGCGCTCGCCGCCGTGGAGGGCGCGCTCGCCGCCGATCCCGGGGACGCGGACGCCCTCTACTGCAAGAGCCTCGTCCTCGGCAGGATGGGCCGCGGGGAGGAGTCCGTCGCGTTCCTTGACATGGCCGTGGCCGCCGACTCTGGCAGGTCCGACAGGCTGTACGAGGAGGGGGCCGGGCTGGCGAGGCGGGGCAGGCACATGGAGGCCGTGAGGCTCTACGACCGGGCGCTGGAGGCCGACCCCAAGAACGCCCGGGCCCTGGCCGCCAAGGGCTGGACGCTTGACTTTGCGGGGTTCCCCAACAGGGACGTCCTTGCCTGCTATGATGCTGCCCTCGGGATAGACCCGGGGTGCCGCGAGGCCCTGATCAACAAGGGCCTGCTGTGCGACCGGATAGGCATGTACGGGAGGGCCGTCGACTGCTTTGACCGCGTCCTCCTCGCCGACCCCGGCGACGTCCGGGCCCTCTACAGCAAGGGCGTGGCCCTCTTCTCGCTCAAGCGGCGGGACGAGGCGAGGCTCTGCTGCGAGTGCGCCGTGAGGCTCGAGCCGCGCAACGTAAAGGCCCTCTGCAGCATGGTCTGGCTGCTGGAGCACTCGGGGATGTACGAGGAGGCCCTCTCCTACTGCGACCGGGCGCTGGAGGCCGCCCCGCGGTACGCGTACGCGCTGAGCTACAAGGGCAAGATACTGCTGGGGCTCGGCAGGCCGGACGAGGCGCTGGCATGGTACGACGCGGCGCTCGGGATCGAGCCCGACAACCAGACGGCCCTGTACTACAAGTGCAGGATAGAGGCGGGCCTTGAGAAGGGGCGCGGGGGCTCCGGCGGCGGCCTGCGCGGGTTCTGTAAAAAATTTTTATAGCCCATGCGCCGGCATGATCCCATGGCACAGGTCAGCACACCCGAGCAGATTGACACGGAGTCCCGGCGCGTCATAGGGGCCCTGTACGGCGACGTGAGCGACTTCAGGATCAACGAGACGTTCGCGGTACCGGAAAAGGGCCCGCGGACGGCGTGGGACGTCCAGGTCAACTTCATGCTCGACGGACTAAAGCACACGGTAGACCTGGAGATAGAGGAGAAGACGGGCCGCTTTACCAACGCCCGCCTGATAGACACCATGGAGCCGCTCTGAGCGGTCAGATGGTGAGTATCTCCTTTGCCTCCTTTATTTTGCCGAACAGGCCGTTGATGTAGGCGTCGGCGAACCTGTCAAAGCCCGGCATCTGGGGAGCCCTCCGGGGATCCGACTTTTGCTTCTCGTACTCCCTGCGGAGCCACTCAAAGTCGGACTCCTTTATGTTGATCACGTGGTTCTGGGCGCTGTGCTTTGACTCGATCATGTTGGTTATGAAATAGCTGACGAACTTTGTAAAGCACTTGACGCGGTACCTCTCCTCGTACTCGGCCCCGAGGCCCTCGTGGTTCTCGGCGAACCACTGGCGGACGTCGGACCTGATGGTGATGGTGGTATAGTGTCCGGACAGGTCGAGCCTGATCTTGTGCGGCTCGACGGAATAGTAACCCTTCTTCACCTCGTTCATCATTATGATGAGCGTGCTCGGGAGGAACATCCCCGGATAGTTCTTGTCGGTCACCTCCTGGAGCTTTGAAACGATGGCCGGCTTTAGGCCTATGGTGGCGTACCCCTTGCCGGGCATGGCTAGGTGTTGGCGCCGGTTGTTTATATCTCTGATCGGCCCGCCCGGATCATCCGTATAGTACGAAGGAACCGTCCGGCGGCACGGCGCCGGGCGTGGCCGCTGGCAGCCCGGGACCCCCGTCCATCTGTATAGTACGAAGGGCGCCCCCGCGCCCCGCGGATCACCGGGATCCGGCAGCGGGCCGCCCCGCCCGGTGAGATCGCGGCGCCCGGGCCCGGCCGGGCTCAGCCGAGCCTCTCGACGAGCGCCGCGTGTATGAACGGCAGCACGACCGTGGCGTCTGCCCGCAGCGTCGCCTGGCCCGCCCCCCTTGCCACCTTGCCCCACGATACGGCCTCCCTCACGGGGGCCCCGC
>UYNY03000002.1 GCA_900620265.3 Nitrosopumilaceae archaeon
AGCGCCTCCCAGCAGTCGAGCATCAGCTATATGATCAACGTCCAAAAGGTAAAGTCGGGCGGCCGGATATCCCGAAAGGCGTCGGCCATAACGGAGGTCGTGCAGGAGGGGGGCGGGCCGGGCCTCTTCGAGATCGCAAGGTACGATCCCGACGGGGAGGCGTTCCTGCCCGGATCGGCCAAGGAGATCATAAAGAAGAGCAGGCACCTTGGGAGGGCCACGAGGTTCCTAGGCATCGGGGACCTCGAGGAGGACATGGGGAGGAGGATGGCCCTGCTGGAGGAGTGCGTCAGGAAAAAGGCCCGGAGGATAGACGAGGTGTTCGGGATCATCTCCAAATACTACGAGGTCGGCGACCCGGCAAGGACCTGAGTCAGGGGCGCACGAACGAGTCGTTGTGGAGTATTGCCGTGCCGTGCAGGGCGGCAAAGAGGAACGCGACGGCCGTGCTGGCCCCTACATCAAACCTTGAGAGAAAAGCCGCCGGGAACAGCGCCACCGCAGACGCCTCTGCAAGGACCGCAAGGCATGCAGCCGCTCCCCCCGGCATCCGCGGATGCAGGTACCGCAGCAGGACGCTCTGCTCGTGGGATTTCACAAGGTGCCCGTGTGATAGCGTGATGTGTAGGTCCGCACTCATCGATGAGATCCAGAGGCCAAGGATCACCAGGGTCGTCGCCGGGTCCGTCTCGGTCCTGAGCAGCATGTAAAAAAAGAGGATCCCGGCAGCTGTTGGAACCTGCCAGGACAGGGATCATTCCGCCCCCCGGACGAACCTGTACTGGATGCCCTTGATGCCAAAGGCGAGGATCACGATGACCGCGCCCCCGATCCGTATGGCGTTGAGGACGATCCCTATCAGGCCCGTTACCTCGTCCGAGAAGAGGGCGTTCTCGCTGCACCTTTCGTCGGACTCCACAGAGCAGAAGCTGTTGATGTCCACGCCCATCAGGGGGGCTATGATGGTGGGGGCCCCCACGATGAAGATGATCGCGATGAACGCCTTTTTACCGAACCGAACAAGGTCGCCCCGGTTCTTGCCCTCGTCGTCGTCTCCGAACATGCACCCCATGTACGGGATGAATAAAAGGGGGCAGAGTCAATCTCAGACACGTCACGTGGTCACGATCCCAGATGGAGGGCATATTCATACTATGGTACTGATCAAAAATTCGAGTCTCGAGTATCAGAAGGCACACCATTACAGGTACGGATCAAGGGTCCCATTCCTGCGGGGGGTGGGCCTGCTCCGGGGGGTGGGCCTGCTCCGGGGGGTGGGCGCATTACGATCAACTAGGGCAATCTGGAGCGCAATGAGGTCTCTTAGAAGTACAACTATGTCCGAGTGGAGGGCATTCTCAGGCTTTCTCTCACTATATTGAGAGGAAATCTCGCTACTCCGTGGATTTTTATACGTCTCCCGCCGAATCAATCGCAATAGTAGGGTATGGCGGCCACGTAGGTATGGCCAAGCGGCCACGACAATACCTATTAGGTTAATTACGGATTCAATCATAATATTATAATTAGCTATAATGACAGGGGGTATTTAAAGCAACCGAATTGACCGCGAAAATCGAGTATGAGGGTTGTGTGACATAGGTCAATAGCGGCCAAATCCGGTATTTCAAAAACGAGATTATGCCTCTTGATGCTCAAGATACGCATTTTTGACAAAACGCACTGTCAGATATACAGAAGCCTACCTGTCCCTCTTAACGTCCAGCACCACATCCACGACCGGCTCCTGCGCCCCGTCCTCCAAGATCCGGAGCCTCTTCCGCCCGAGATTCCTCGGCACGAGCGTCATGCCCACCATCCCGTCGTGGTCGGTAGTTATCGAGCAGAGAAGCTCGCCGTCGATGTACGCCCGGACGAACCTGCTCCGCAGCGGCCTGCCGTCCCTGCCGTATATGGTGATGGTCAGGCTCTTTGGCACCCCCAGGTCCGTGACCGAGACGGGGTACGTCACGTCGGACTTTTTGGAGCCCGGCTTTACGGGGCGGGCCTCCTTTGCAAACCCTGCATACTTGCTGGCGGGGGCCCTGGCCTTGCGGCCCTTCCTCTTGGCCTTGGCCGCCTTGACGGACGAGCCGGACATCATGAACCTGACGAACATCACCACGAGGGCGTCCATGGGGACCAGCTTTGGACGGGGGAGGCCGAGCGCGAGCCCGAACGGCACCGGCACCAGGGCCAGCACCATATCCCAGGTTATCCGGATGTCGTTGCCGGCCACCCCGATCACCGACACCACGCCGTCCCGGAGATGGTCCAGCTCGCCGGCCCCCGTATAGATGACCATGGGCAGCATGATGCACAGCCCGGCGATAATGCCGATCTGCCTGAACGACACCCGGCCGGCTAGCGGCAGCCGGATGACGGGCTCGTCCATCGTGCCGGCGTTCTCAAAGACGGTAAGGACGGTATATCCTGCCACGGTACGGATGGTACTGGTAAATAAAAAGGGGGGACAGTGCCTACCCTACCCGGGCAGACACCGTCTCCGTGAGGAGGCTGTTGTCGGCGGTCGTCGCGTTGACGATTACCGCGACCTCCCTGCCCGAGGACAGGGATATCGGGCTTCCGTCCGACTCTGTGATCTCCGTGTACACGGAGGCCGTCATCC
>UYNY03000003.1 GCA_900620265.3 Nitrosopumilaceae archaeon
CGTCCTCCTCCGAGACGCGCCCGTACTCAAAGTTGCGCAGGAACTCGTCGGGGTCGAACTCGACGGTCGAGGGGGTGTACATGGGGTCCAGCACGTCGCCGTGCGTCTCGATCACGGCGCCGCTGTGCGTGATGAACGTGCGCCGCTCCGTCTGCGCGTCGGAAGGGGCCGAGAGGAGCGCCGCGGCGGCGGCCGATGCGAGCATGGCGGCGGCCATCAGCAGCCTGCGTGATGCCATGGGGCGTGGGCCCGGGCGGCGGAATTTAAACCAAGCTAAATTTTTTAGCCCGGGCTAAGTTTCCGGCCCCCTAGGTTTAAACGGGGACGGGGCGGGGAGCCCCCCGTGAACGCGGGCAGGATGGTGGCCGTATCGGGGGCCCTGATGGCGGCAGGACTGGCCCTAGTGGCGGCGCAGGGGGCCGCCGCCCTGGCCGGGATCAGCACCACCGAGGGGTTCGTCGGGGAGGGGGACGTGCTCGAGGCGTCCTCCGAGCTGGAGGCGGGGGCGACCGGCGTCTATGCGGTCGTATCTGACGGCGTGCTGGAGGCGGTCCTCGAGGGGCCGTCGACGTACGAGGAGGTCACGTCCGAGGGCGGCGCCGAGGAGTTCTTCGAGGTGGCAGAGTCCGGCACGTATACGATCACGGTGAGCGGCGGCGCGGACAGGGTGCAGGCGATGGCGGCGATAGGCGAGGCGCCGGGGGACTCGAGGTACCTCGGGACCGCGGCCGGTCTGGTGCTGGCGTCGGGGATGGCGATGCTGGCGTTCATCGGCGCGCGCGTAATGATAAGGCGCCGTCAGTTGAGGTAGGTGTCGAGCTTTTCAAGGCCGTCGATCGCCCCGTCAAAGTTGGAGCTCTCCTCCACTATCGAGCTGAGCTTTTCGTGGTCGGCGGCCAGCGTACCACCCTCGCGCGTGACGAGGCCGCACTCGATCATATACGAGAGGCGCTCAAGCACCTCGTCCTCGCCCACGGAGGCCGCGGCCGCCAGGTGCGGGATCCCCTTCGGGCCGTCCTCGAGCTCGGCGATGATCGAGGAGGTGACGGGATCGAACATGCACTCTACGACCCGGTCGCGGTCCAACGCGGCGGCCCCGCGCGGGGGCCAATATAACCTGAGCGCGCCGGGAGGGGTGGTGGCGCCCCGCACGACCGCCCGGGTAACCGCGGACGGTCAGACGCGCGCCCGACAATCCGAGGCCCGCAGCAGATCCTCGCGTCCACCTCCCGTAAAGGCGGCACATGCGGGACCGGCAGGTTCCGGAATACGGATCATGTCATTATGCTTTCAAATATAGGCAGGGTTTCATCAAGTGAGAGATACTCGGAGATGACAGAGATATACGCGTCGTCTTTGAAATTCCATGAAATAACGCTCTCATACGGGTTGGCGCGATCACCACCCTCAAACGCATAGGCGGACCTGCCGTCGCGCACCACGTCCTTGAATCCGCCGTACGATCCGGGCGACCCTTTGTAGAATTCGCGCGTCCCCTCTATCAGATTCCCGATGCTGTCTAGCGGCTCCGTGGTCTTTACCACCTCGATCCAGAACCCCTTGGCGGCAAGAAGGTCATAATTGGTCGTGTCCTTGTCAAGTACGAACGTCTTTGGCACGAACCTATAGTACGCCTTGTATTCCTCATGCTCCCTTCCGGGCGGCCCGTACGTCTCATACTGCGAGCCGCCATACAGGAGCCTGTAGCCGTCCGGTATGTACGCGGGGAGCCAGTCCTCCGGATAGAACCCCACGCCGGGGTTGACCGAGTACTTTTCATGCTCGACCAGCGCAAACGTCGCGTGTCCCGACTCGTCCACTATCATCCCGGCCCCCTCGGTCGTCATCCCCTCCATTATCAGGTCGTACATCGGCTGCGGGGGAGGCCTGCGCTGCATCGCCTTTGGGTACTCGCGCCCGTCGTCCACGAACTCCGCATCAGATGCCACCCTTATGGTGGCGGTCCTGGGCCCTTCGGCATCACCTGCTGATCCGGCGCGGTACTCGTTCTCGGACGAGCCGTCACGGACGGGATCTGGGTCCGCGACTCGGCCGTATGCGCCGTCGTCCGTTATTGACGCGGTATCATCAGCCCCGGGATCACCGGCGGGGGTTTTGTCCGCGTCCGGTTCTGCGACTGGTTTTACCAGCACGAACCCGCGCTGCTGCAGCCTTTCTACAGACTTGTCCAAAACGCAGACGGGCGTCCCGCGCGGCGACTCGAGCAGCGCCCTTCCCTCAGAACACGTTATCTCCCCAAGCGGGACGCCGGCCTCGAACTGGGCCCGCGGCGACTCGGCGGCGGCCGGCTGCAGTGCTGCCAGCAGCGCCGCCGCTGCCAGTGCCGTGATCAGGACGGGCTTCACGGGTACATGGCGGACGCCGCGGTATTAAAGCGGCGCGACGGTTTTTACCACCCGGTGGGAGTGCGGTCCACACCTACCGCCGCCTACGTACGGGCCCGGCAGACGGCGGGCCGCCTGCTAGACTGCGCCAGATCCGCCCATGCCCGCCTTATGGCACTGGCGGGACCGGCAGGCCGGGGCCTGCGGGTCACCACCACACGACCACCTCGCCTCTGGCCCACGGGTGTATGGAGCAGTAGTAGGGGTACGTGCCGCGCTCCCCGAACGTGTGCTCCCACGACCCGCCCGGCGGGATGGGCCCGCTGTCAAACCTCCCGTCGGGGCCGCCCTCCGGGCCGCCCGACGTGACCGTGTGCGGGTGGGCGTCGCGGTTGTGCCACCTTATCGAGTCCCCGGACTCGATGATGAGATCGTCCGGCCAGTGGTATACCGAGCCGGTGGCGGGGTCGGTGGCCCCCGGCAGGACGCCTAGCTCCACCACGGAGGGCTCTATCAGGCCCGGGCCGCCCAGGTGCTCCTCGGCGGAGCGGCACGGCTCCACATCATAGCCGTGGTCGCCGCCGCCGTAGTGGACGGGCGAGTCGTACACAAAGTGGACCTCCGGGAAATGGTACGCAAATTGGTTGGTCATTGCGGCGACACGGACATCGCAGTCCGTGGTCAGCAGCACGGTGCGGCCGTTGTTTATCAGCTCGGCCGGGGACGACCCAAAGTACCCCTGCATGGAGCCATGCCCGTCCGCGATCACCCCCTTTATCCCGTCGATGTCTATCGGCGGATACGCGAACTCGAGGTGGCCGGCAAGGGCTCCGAGCAGGAGGGCCGGCGCGGCCAGCAGGTACAGGCGGGCCGGGCCGGGGGCAGTCATCCGCCCCTCAACAGGCACGGCTTCACGTCAAGGTCGTACGTGTCAAGGCGATGCCATTCCGATACACCGGGGTGGATGTGGACGGGGATGTGCGAGTCGAAGAGCTGTGTAAAGTGCCTTATCGAGGAGGCCGGCGCGTCACAGGCCGTCCATACCAGCACGACCGGGCCGTAGTCCTCGTGCACATGGAACATATTGTCATTGTCCGTGATCTCCGGGGGGGACGTCTCGCTGAATATCACCTTGCCATGGATCCGGTTGTGCTCCTAGACGAACCGGTGCATGGCGTCAATGTCGGGCTCGGGGTACGGGTAGTAGAGGCACATCGCATAGTACCCGATCAGGAACGCAGGGGCCAGCAGCAGGAGGGGGTAGACTGCTCGGTTCATGTAGCCACCCGTTCAAGGCACATTGGCTGAGTACAAGCATGGCGGCCAACCGATGCCGCGATATGCCTGCAGGCATGATCCCCACCCATACGAATATGCGCGATGGCAACCTTGAATAGGACGACATGGGTGCGGGGCAGGTGGCCAGCTGCGAGTAAGCATAGTTCTTGGTAACACATCCACCCATGGCAAGAGATCCAAGAGGTAAAACTGGTAGCACGCATATAGACAGGACAAACGAAGGTGCAGGAATCGGGAAGCTCATGTCCTTATGCTCTCGAATACCGGCATGATCTCGTCAAGTGACAGATATCTAGAGATGATATGGATATAAGAGTCATCTTCAAAGTTCCACGTAATGACACTCCGATACGGGTTTATGGGGTTCCCGCCTTCAAACGCATAAACGATCTTGCCGTCACGTTCCACATCCTTGAAGCTGCCATACCACTGGGGTGGCTCGTTGTAGAGCTTGCGCATTCCTTCAATCAGATCTTCGGTTTCGTCAAACGGTTCAGTGGTCTTTACCACCTTAATCAAAAACCCCTTGGCGGCAAGCAGATCATCATTAGTCGCGTTTTGATGAAGTACGAACGTCTTTGGCATAAACCTGTAGTACGCCGTGTATGCCTCATATTCCTGTGCGGGCGGCCCATATGTCTCATACATTGAGCCGCCATACAGGAGCCTGTAGCCGTCCGGTATGTACGCGGGGAGCCAGTCCTCCGGATAGAACCCCACGCCGGGGTTGACCGAGTACTTTTCATGCTCGACCAGCGCAAACGTCGCGTGTCCCGACTCGTCCACTATCATCCCGGCCCCCTCGGTCGTCATCCCCTCCATTATCAGGTCGTACATCGGCTGCGGGGGAGGCCTGCGCTGCATCGCCTTTGGGTACTCGCGCCCGTCGTCCACGAACTCCGCATCAGATGCCACCCTTATGGTGGCGGTCCTGGGCCCTTCGGCATCACCTGCTGATCCGGCGCGGTACTCGTTCTCGGACGAGCCGTCACGGACGGGATCTGGGTCCGCGACTCGGCCGTATGCGCCGTCGTCCGTTATTGACGCGGTATCATCAGCCCCGGGATCACCGGCGGGGGTTTTGTCCGCGTCCGGTTCTGCGACTGGTTTTACCAGCACGAACCCGCGCTGCTGCAGCCTTTCTACAGACTTGTCCAAAACGCAGACGGGCGTCCCGCGCGGCGACTCGAGCAGCGCCCTTCCCTCAGAACACGTTATCTCCCCAAGCGGGACGCCGGCCTCGAACTGGGCCCGCGGCGACTCGGCGGCGGCCGGCTGCAGTGCTGCCAGCAGCGCCGCCGCTGCCAGTGCCGTGATCAGGACGGGCTTCACGGGTACATGGCGGACGCCGCGGTATTAAAGCGGCGCGACGGTTTTTACCATCTCGTGGGTTCCCGGGGGCGGCAAGGCCAGTACCGCGGGCACGTACCGCCGGCCGTCCCGGCCTACCTTCCCAAACCGCGCAGCACGAGGCCGGCCGCCTCTGCGTCCTCCCCGGAGATTGCGCCCCTGGCATCGACCACCAGGCGGGATCCGAGGCACGATGCCAGCCTTGCAAGGTCCAGCGACCGGAACTCGGCGTGATCCGTGACGAGGACGGCGCAGTCGGCCTCGACGTATGCGGTGTCCGCGCACCTCGTCCCGAACGCCTCCTCGCCGCGGAAGAACGGGTCGTACACGAGCACGGAGGCGCCCCCGCTCCGGAGCCCGTCTATTACGGGGCCGGCGGGCGCCAGCTGGATGTCCTTTACGTCCGGCTTGTACGTGATCCCCAGCACCAGCACGGTCGAGCCCGAGAGCCTCCTGCCCGCCCCCTCGAGGGCGTCGTTGACCAGGCCCACCACGTGTGCGGGCATCGCCTCGTTCGCGCGCCTTGCGGCCTCTACCATCCCGAGCCGCACCGAGGCGGACCTTGCCAGGTTGAGCAGCTGGTACGAGTTGACGGGGATGCACGGGCCCCCGACGCCGGCGCCGGGATAGTGGGCCACGAACTTTTTCTTCGCCTCTGCCGCCTCGAATACCCTGTACGTGTCGATGCCGAGCTTTTCAAAGAGGACGGACATCTCGTTGACGAACGCGATGTTGACGTCCCGGAAGACGTTGCCGGCAAGCTTTACGGCGTTGGCCGTCTTGCAGTCGCCAAGCACGATGGTCCGGACGGGAAAGACGTGCTGGTATATCTCGGAGATGATCGATGCCATGTGCGTGGTCGTGGCGCCGACCAGGCGCGGGCGCGTGTTCGTATACTCGTAAATCTCGCCGGGGTTGGCGTTCTCGGGGCACGCCCCGAGCCCGAACGTCTCGCCGGCCCGCAGCCGCGACCTGTCCCCCTCGACGGACCGCGCAAGGTCCCCCTCGACGAACCCCGGCTCGACGGTGCTCTCCACGACCACTATCGAGCCCTCGCGCAGCAGGTCATGCAGCTGCGCCCCCACGTCGAGCAGGGCCGAATAGTCCGGCACGTTGCCGCCGTCCATCGGGGTAGGAAGGGAGAGCAGCACGACGTCCGACTTTGGTATGCAGGATTTGGCGTCGGTGGTGGCCGAGAACTTTCGCTCTGCGAGCGCGTGGCCGAGGATGCGGCCAAAGTGGGGCTCGTCCTTTAGCGGATAGTCGCCGGCGTTGAGGCGGTCCACCAGCGGGGCGTTGATGTCAAGGCCGGTGACCGTCAGCCCCTTTTCGGCGAACGAGAGGGCAGTCGGGAGGCCTATCCTGCCCACCCCGACGACGCAGACGGACACGGAGCCGGCCCTTAGCGCGTCGGCGGCCGCGCCGGGATCCATGCCCATCAGCCCGTCCATGCCGGCGGCGGCGGGCGCGTTTTAATAAAAATGGAGCAGATCGCGCACGCCCTGGCACCCGCCCCCGAAAGGCAATTAGGCGGGGCCGGCCGGCGGCCCCCGCATGCAGCGGATGTGCCCCGGGGACCCGACCGGCAGGGGCGGGCACTGCTACTGCCGCGTCATAGACAGGATCAGCGGGGCGAGGGAGTGCTGCCGGTGCGGCAGGTGGAACATCGCCGGCACGGACTGGGCCTCCCGCTAGCAGGGTTTTTATCGGGGCGCCCGGGGTGCCCGGTGCTTGGAGGGCCAGGAGTACAGGCACATCGTGA
>UYNY03000004.1 GCA_900620265.3 Nitrosopumilaceae archaeon
GGTCAAAAAGTTCAACGAGCAGTGGGAAAAGTTCCTAAAGACGACGGGCGAGGAGTCGCTAAAGGCGTACGAGGAGGCGCTGAGGCTCTTCAACGGGGCCTGGCAGTCCTAGGCCTCCGGTATGTCGCCGAGGTTGTCCATGGCGACCTTGTTGCCGTCTATCCGGACGTACGGGTCGCCGCCGATCGAGAACGAGCGTATGGGCAGGCCGAGGCGCCACGTCCCGTTGCCGGCGTAGATGGTGCAGTATCTCTTCCCCCTGCGGATCTCCGAGGAGATGGTCATGCGGTCGACCCGCTCGCCACCGCCGATCCCGTCCTCGCCGTCGACGTGCCGGACGGCCTCCGTGATGCGGCGGTCGCTACCGTAGCTTGCCGCCGACACCAGATAGTCAGCCCATGGCATGTCGCGGGCGGCGGCGCGGGGGTTAAAAAAATCCTGCGGTATGCCATGCTAGGATTAGCATGTGGCCACGGACGTGGGGCGGCCGCGATCAGGGGCTCGGGATTCCAAAGGCGCCGGATCCTCCGGCAGATCCTGCGGTGAGCGGCCCTCGCGGGCATGGGGGGCGGGCCCCGTGCACCACCGGCGGATGGGCGGATCGGGGGGCGGGCCCGCCGATCTCTGCACGATGCGGCAGGGGCCGCCGGACGGGGAGCGATCCCCCAGAGGATCCGGCGGGCCCGAAAATTGTACCCTGCAGGATAACAAGTCTTATTACTCTAGGCCACTAAGGGGCATCATGCGACAGAGGGCGGGATTTCTGGCGGGAACGTGCCTGGCAATCGTGGCACTGGCGGCCGCATCGATGCCGGACGCATGGTCTGACGGGCCGCCTGTCCCGGCGCCTACGTATGATCCCCAGATGGTAGAATATCTCAAGAACATCACGTCCGAGCCCGGCGTGATCAAAAAGACGACCGTCGTAGCAAACGCTACGTTCGATGTCACGACACGGGTAACAGAGGCATCATCTGGCCTGTACCATGTGGAAACCAGTGTCGAGTTTGACGGCGGTTCCGAGCATGTCGCGTACCAGATACATGCAAACGAGGACGGCACATACCGGGTGATCGTGAATGGTTCCGTTAGCGATGAATTGTATACGGATGTAGCCGAGTTTCAGGGAGGCGGACGGGGCGTGGAAAAAACGGGGTCGTCTTATATAAGCCTATATGATAGGAAATATGGCGCAATAGGGACGCGGTTGAGCGACAGCTATACTGGATGCTTGGGCTCCTATGGCGAGTTCCAGTCAGATGTACAGGTCCACAGGATCTCCGTACATTGGAGAGCAGCACCCGTATATATGTCCGGGTGTGTCATCCCCTTCACGTTTTCGCATGTTGATCTCAATCAGAGCGGCACCGGAAAGCGCTACAACGGCTTCGACAATAGGCACGGTGCCCATGTGTTTGATGCCCACACCGGGCCGGTGGACACATGGTACTCGATGAGCGTGAATCTTCATTATAGGTCCATAATATGATCGGGGCCCGAGATCGTCCACGCTGTACCCCTGAACGGTGCTACACCGTGGGTGGAACCACATGAAAGCTTTCGGGATGCTGCGCATCGGGACGGGCGTGTTGGGCGGGGGCATACTGCTCGTCAACGCCGTATATCTTACCTTTACCGGGCTGGGCTTGCCGGAGTACTTTTACCCGCTCAGCGCGCTGCCCGGATCCGCGGCCGGGGCGCTGCTGGTAGCAGGGGCCGCCAGGGGGTGGATCAGGGGCAGGGCCTTCTTTGGCGCGTGCATGATCCTCGCGGGGGCCATCTTCCTCTCGGCGGGCGTCATAGATGCGGGGTTCCACGACAGCTACATGAGGCCGGTCTCCCACATGTACAAGGCGGTGACCGTGGGCGCCACCGGGCCCGTGCTGAGCGCGGTCCTGCTCGCGGCGGGGGCCGCAGCATACAGACGCGACTGGCTGGCGGGCCTCTGCATGCTGTTCCCGGGGGCGATGCTGCTGGCGCCTGGACTATTGCGCATGATAATCCAGGCGGCTGCCGGGCCCCTCTCCCCGCTGCTGTACGCGGGCCACATGGACCTGGGAATGGCCGCGGGGGCGGGGCTGCTGGCGCTGGGCGCCGGCGCCGTCTGGCAGGCGCGGGCGGGCGCCCGCCAGGTGTGCTACGCGCCGGCCTGACGGGGGCGGGATCATGCGTCATTCCAAGACTTTGGAACGCTGTTTAGGTTTAAATACGTCCACGACGCGAGCGGCCACATGGGTTATGACGGGTGGCACGGCGCGCAGATGAGACGGGACTCGGTGTCAAAGTGCAGGAGGAATACCCCGAGGCGCATGGATCTGGGGGTGATATGGCGCATCGCCCGTTGCATAGCAGACGACCGCGAGATAAGGAGGACGAGTCTGGCAGCCAGGTGCAGGATGAAGTACACATCCTGCATGAGCTACCTTGACATCATGATGGCGTTAGGGATGGTCACGGTTCACAAGCGGATAGGACTCACCGACCACGGGTACAGGGTGCTGGAAAGGATCACGCCATGACGGGCGGCGGCCCTCCTGCCAGCCGCACATACGGATGGATCCCGGTTCGCGGGCGGTGGCGCTCCGGCGAGCCATGCGGGCCGGCAGGCGTTATAGCCATGAGCGGCCCGCGCGGGCCATGTCCGGCGCGGGACCTGCCATGACGCTGCCGCGGGGCCTGATCGGGGCCCTCGGGATGCTGCGCATCGGGACGGGCATGCTGGGCGTGGACATGCTGCTCGGCAGCGCCATTCATCTTAGCCTGATCTGGATGGGCCCGTCGCTGGAGTATTTTTACCCGATCAGTGCGCTGCCCGGATCCGTGGTCGGGGTGCTGCTGGCAGCGGGGGCCGCCAGGGGGTGGATCAGGGGCAGGGCCTTCTTTGGCGCGTGCATGATCCTTGCGGGGGCCATCTTCCTCTCGGCGGGCGTCATAGATGCGGGGTTCCTCGACAACGGCGTGCTGCCGGCCTCCTTCATGTACGAGGTGGTGACCGTGGGCATCACCGGACTCGCGCTGATCGTGGTCCTGCTCGCGGCGGGGGCCGCAGCATACAGGCGCGACTGGCTGGCGGGCCTCTGCATGCTGTTCCCGGGGGCGATGCTGCTGGCGCCGATACTGCTGCACATGATAGTCCAGGCGGCTGCCGGGCCCCTCTCCCCGCTGCAGAACGCGAGCTACCTGGACCTGGGAATGGCCACGGGGGCGGGGCTGCTGGCGCTTGGCGCCGGGGCCGTCTGGCAGGCGCGGGCGGGCGCCCGCCGCGTGTGCGGCGCGCCGGCCTGACGGTTGTTCCAAGATCTTGGAATGCCGTTCCGGTTTAAATAGAAGTTCGGCGCACCCGTGGCCAGATGGGCTACGAGGACTGGACGGGGGACCATGCGAGGGACGACGGGTCGGCGTGCAAGAGGGACGCGCTGAGGCGCGCCGACCTCGGGCTGGTGAGGCGCATCGCGCGCTGCATAGCGGACAACCGCGGGATAAACAGGACGCAGCTGGCCTCAAGGTGCAGGATGAAGTACACGTCGTGCATCAGCTACCTTGACTTCATGGTGGCGATGGGGATGGTCACGGTGCACGGGCGGATCGGGCTCACCGACCACGGGTACCGGGTGCTCGGCAGGATAACGCCGTGACGCGCGTCCCCGGGGCGTAACGATCCAAGGGCGCGTCGGCGGCCGCGCGGGGTTGCACGGGCCCCGGGATCAGGAAGATCGGACGGGCGCCGGCACGTGATAGACGTCCTGCTGGGGATGATCAGCGGCCAGGCCGCGTCGGGCCGGGCGGTGCCGGCGGGGGCCTAGTGCCTGCTTTCCATGCGCCAGATGGCCTCTTCCCTGGTATAGTCGCACAGCTCCATCAGGGCCTTGATCGAGTTCTCCTCGTCTGCGGTGAACCTTCTCTCCATGGCCGTGGGCGGGATCCCGCGTACTTTAATCTTGTCCTGCGGCCGCGGATCTACCGGCTAGCCGCCATCACCCGGCGGGAGGACGCTCCCGCCCGGCCCCTCAGGCCATCCCAGATTTCATGCGGATGATGGCCTCCTCCCGGGTGTACTCGCACTCTTTCATCAGGGCCCGGATCGCCCACTCCTCGTTGGCGGTAAACTTTCTCCCCATGGCCGTGGGCGGGCCACCGCCTATTTTTATTGTTATCTTGGACGCGCTCCGGATGGCAAGGCCGGCAGGGCGAGTCCCCCGTGGGGCCGATCCCCGTCCACGCGCGGGGCACGTGGATTATTGCCATTTTCCCCCGTCCAGGGGCCGGGCCGGGCGTCGGTACCTCATCATGCCCCACAGGTCCGTCAGGTAATAGGCCACGGGGGACCAGAACGCCGCAAGGGAGGCGGCCTGCAGCAGCACCGCCCAGGCATCGCCCTCCAGGGGGAGGGGCTGCGCCCCGCCGCGGAGGGCCCCGTAGATGGCAAGGGGGACCGTGTTGGGCCACGCCGCGTACTGCGCCAGAGCGGGCGCCGCGGCGCCCGCCAGGTGCAGGAAGCCGAGCATGGCAAGCGGGGTCCCGGCGCACCAGGCCAGCATCCTGTGGCTCCCCTTGAGCGCCCGCCACGCGGCATGCGCCCGGCGCGTGTCCCACGCGCCAAGAACGGAATGCGCCACGTATCCGGCGGGGGCCCAGAACGCATAGACCGATATGAACGCGGCCGCGGTGTCAGGGACGCGCAGGCCATGATCCAGCCCTTCGGTAAGGACCAGGCCCAGCAGGACGGGGACGATGTTGAGATGGGCCACGAGCACGACCGGGAACCCGTCCACATGCGGCCCGGCGTACAGCAGCGCCATCATGGCGGACGGCGGCCCCAGGCACCATGCCGCGATCCCCGCCCTCATGCCCGCCGTCGCGCGTTCCCGTATTTATACATGGGATGGTTTCCAAGCATTTGGAGCGGCCCGCGCCCCCGGATCACCCCGGGGATCCTGCAAGCCCCCACGTTGCGCATTACTGCGATCGCGTGCAGTACGGCATGCAGAACCCCGCCGCGGCACCCGGATGCGGGGCCCTGATCAGGGAGGATCCCGGCCCCCTCGGGAACGGGCCGGGGATGCCGCCGCCGGACACATACGGGCCGGATGCGTGGCACGCACCATATGGCGGGGAATCAGAGGCGCCCTCGGCGGGATTTGAACCCGCGTCTCAGCCGTGACAGGGCCGAATTCTAGACCGGGCTATACTACAAGGGCCCGCCGGGCCCCCGCGGGCAGCTAGATTAAAAGTTTCGGACTGGATCTTCAGGTCATGTTCACGAGCACCAGCACGGCGGCGCAGACCCCCATGAGGGCCAGGGCGTACCTGCTGGCCGTCAGGCCTCCCTCCCCAGTACCAGCCGCCTCACCTTTAGCATCTTCCTTGCAAGCATGAACCCGGCCCCCGACATTGTGCTGCCGAGCACCACGTGCAGCAGCCCCGCCTCCTGCTGGGGCGCCACCAGCACGACGTACCCGAACCCGGCTGCCATCAGCAGGAACCCGAACGCCGCAAAGAGCCCCATCATCATGGGGACCCTCGGCGGGACGGGCGGGAGCCCGGCCGCGACCGGCCTGTCCGCGGGGGGCGCCGACCTGCAGACGGCGCAGGTCAGCTTGCGGTTCCGCGGGCGGCCCGGAAAGTACAGCTGGACGCCGCAGCCAGAGCATCCTGCCGGCGGCACCGTGACGCGCCCGTTGGCGTCAAAGTCGCGCCCGACCTCCTCCATGCACCTGCGGCAAAAGTACCCCGGTATCCGCCACTGCTTCTGGAACCTGTACTTTTTCCAGCCGAGGGAGGCGTTGCAGCCGGAGCAGGAGGCCATGCTACTCCTTGCCCTCCGGGGCGGCCCTGCGCCCGCGCGCCACCTGCGCTATCCCCTTGCGCGCCTCTATTATCGGCAGGAATATGATGAAGAACGACGCGATGCTCACCCAGGCGACGGATATGCCGACCCAGACGGAGTAGGCGCCGATCCCGAAGACATAGTCGGAGAAGAACAGCGGCAGGGGCCAGGCCACGATCAGCACCAGCGTCATGATGCCGCCGCCGCGCAGGCTGAACTTGAAGGCGCGCTTTAGCGTCTCCTCGTTCTCGGTGACCTGCGCCGCCTCGGCCTCGGACAGCTCGACCAGGGTTATCTTTTCGCGCAGGTCGTTCCAGTCGAACTTTGTGCGCGCCGCCAGGCTCCCAAAGACGGTGACGGCCCCGCCCGTCAGTATCCCGGCGATGTTGCCAAAGAGCATCGAGTTGTTGTGGCCCAGCGTCTGCAGGTTCACCGTGCCGACGGGCACGCCGTCGACCTGCTGGACGGACGCGACCGACACCCAGGTGATGACCGCCACCACCAGCCCGATTATCGCGGCCGACGTGGCCGCCGTCCTGCTCGTCTTCTTCCACAGGATGGTCAGCGCTATCGGTATGACGGCCGACCCGATCAGTATCCCCATCGCAAGGTAGACGAACCCGAGGCTCAGCCCGATGGTCAGCAGTATGACGGCCAGCCCGCCCATCCCGATCCCGAACCCGACGATCGCCGCGCGCGAGACCTTTACGAGCTGCCTCCCGGTCGCCTTTGGGTTCTTGTACGTGCGGTAGATGTCATAGGTGATCAGCGACGAGACGGCTATCAGCTCGGCCGATCCGGCCGACGTGACCGCCATGAAGAGCATGGTGAGCACCATTATCGCCCCGACGTCGCCCATCAGGGCCGTCGCCGCCGCCGGGACGACCAGCCCCAGCTGCACCTGCTCCGGCGTCAGGTCGACCTGCAAGGCGACCGCCGTGAGCCCCATGGTGGTCGCAAGCGTGAACGGGATGGCGAACCAGCAGGCGCCCCCGAGGAGGAACCCCTTTACCGTCGAGGAGGGCTTTGCGGCGATGGCGCGCTGCCAGTACGCCTGGTCCACGAAGACGGTCCCAAAGTTGCCCACGATGTTGATGATCCCGAACATGAGCCCGCCGATGGACGCCATGGTGAGGAAGGCGCCCGCCGCGTTGCCCTCGACGGGGTTGAGCTTTGCCGCCTCGACGAGCTTGTCGTACATCCCGGCCACCCCGCCCGTCAGGTCGCTGTTGACGTAGACGGCCGCGACGAACGTCAGTATCACCACGAAGATTATGATCGTGTGCATATAGTCGGCCACGAACGTGGCCTTTAGCCCGCCGACCAGCGTGTATATCATCACGCCGAGCGGGATCAGGAAGGCGGCAAGCGAGATGTCCATCCCCGTCAGGCCGTTGACGACGGCCGACCCGCCCAGCAGCAGCATCGCCGTCACTATCATGTTGGTCATGAGCGCGAACACCAGGAACACCTTGTGGGACCCGTTGCCGTACCTGGCGCGGATTATCTCGAGGAACGTGTGGGCGTTGGGCGCCTTTCTCTTGAGCTCGATGGCCAGGATCCCGAAGAGCAGCACCTGTATCGAGGCGCCCGCCGCGTACCAGAACGGCCCGCTGATCCCGTACTGGTAGGCGACCGTCGAGGACTGGAGCAGCGTGGCCGCCCACGTCCACGCGGACACGATGGCCGCCGCCGTCAGCCCCGTCTTGATGGTGCGGCCCGCCGTGTTGAACATCTCGGAGGTCTGGTTGACCCCGAGGTACCTCTCCTCTATCTTGACCTCGATGGATATTATCACCGCAAAGACGGCGCCGAGCCCGACCACTATGGCCCAGCCTATCCACTCGGGGAGCGCCTCGCCGACGGCGAACCCCTCGATGACGCCGGCGCCGTACGCGGGCGACGCAAGACCGGCCCCCGCAAGGACCGCCACCGCTATGACCCATGCCCCCCTCACGCAATACGGGGCGCACCCGCAGGATTTGGCATTTGATACGCCAAGCGGCCTTAAATACTCCCGATCCTGCCGACGTCGGCAGACCTAGTACAGCGAGTAGAGCCTGCCGAGCGGGACGCTTGCCGCCGGCTCGGCGGCGGCCACCCTGCCGTCCACCCTGACCTCGTACGTCTCCGGGTTTATCCGGATGTCCGGGGTCGCCGAGTTGTGGAGCATGTCCCCCTTGCCGATCCTCCGGCAGCCTGACACGGGGACCAGCCTCCTGCGCGAGCCAGTCTTCAGGCCCGACTCGACGGCAAGCCTCGAGGTGAACGTGACGGAGGTCGAGTGCCTGGCGGCCCCGAGGGCCCCGAACATGGGCCTGTAGGTGACAGGCTCGGTGGTGGGTATGGACGCGTTGGGGTCCCCCATCATGGCGCACGCTATCATGCCGCCCTTGATGACCAGCTTTGGGCGTATCCCGAAGAACTGGGGCGTCCAGAGGACGATGTCGGCGATCCGGCCCGGCTGCAGCGTCCCGACGTGGGCAAAGATCCCGTGCGTGATGGCCGGGTTTGACGTTATCTTTGCAAGGTACCTCTTTGCGCGCGCGTTGTCGGCGCCGGAGTCGCCGGGCAGCGGGCCTGCCGACCTCTTCATCTTGTCGGCCGTCTGCCAGTTGCGGGTGGTGACCTCGCCGACGCGCCCCATCGCCTGGCTGTCCGACGACATCATGCTGATGGCGCCCATGTCGTGCAGCACGTCCTCGGCGCCGATCGTCTCGCCGCGTATGCGCGACTCCGCGAACGCGACGTCCTCGGGGACCGACGGGTTGAGGTGGTGGCATACCATCATCATGTCAAGGTGCTCTGACAGCGTGTTCACCGTGTACGGGCGCGTCGGGTTCGTCGAGGACGGCAGCACGTTGGGCTCGCCGGCCACGCGCATGATGTCGGGCGCGTGCCCGCCGCCGGCGCCCTCCGTGTGGTAGGTGTGGATGGTGCGCCCCGCGATCGCCGCGATCGTATCGTCGACGAACCCGCACTCGTTGAGCGTGTCCGTGTGGATCGCCACCTGCACGTCGGCCCTGTCGGCGACCCTTAGCGCCGCGTCGATCGTGGCGGGGGTGGTCCCCCAGTCCTCGTGCAGCTTTAGGCCGCAGGCGCCGGCCGCGACCTGCTCGAGCAGGGCCTCCTCCCGCGAGTCGTTCCCCTTGCAGAGGAACCCCATGTTCATGGGGAACTCGTCGGCAGCCTCGATCATCCGGGCGATGTTCCACGCCCCGGGGGTGCAGGTGGTCGCGTTGGTGCCGTCGGCGGGCCCCGTGCCGCCCCCTATCATGGTGGTGGTGCCGGCGCAGAGGGCCTCCCAGACCTGCTGCGGCGAGATATAGTGCACGTGCGAGTCGACGGTCCCCGGGGTGCAGATGGCGTTCTCGCCAGAGACGACCTCCGTGTTTGACGAGACGACCATCTCGATCCCGTCCATCGTGTCGGGGTTGCCGGCGTTGCCGACCCCCGCTATGAGGCCGTCCTTTACACCGATGTCGGCCTTTATGATCCCGAGGACGGGGTCCATCACGATCGCGTTGGTCACCACCATGTCAAGGGACCCGGCGCGCGGCACGCCGCTTGCCTGCCCCATCCCGTCGCGCGCGCTCTTGCCGCCCCCGAAGACGACCTCGTCGCCGTGGCGCAGCAGGTCCCGCTCGACCTCTATTATGATCTCCGTGTCGGCAAGGCGCACGCGGTCGCCGGTGGTGGGCCCGTACAGGTCCGCGTACGTCCTGCGCGGTATCCTCACAGGAACCCCTCCCTCCTTGCGCGCCCCATGGCCTCGTCCCTCATCGAGTCAAGGTCCCCGCCGACGAGCCCGGCGAACCCGTACACCCTGCGGGATCCGCCGTACGCGACCAGCTCCACCTCGCGCGAGGCGCCCGGCTCGAACCGCACCGACGTGCCGGACGGCACCGACAGGCGGAACCCGTAGGCGGCCGCGCGGTCAAAGCGCAGGGCGCGGTTCACCTCGAAGAAGTGCGCGTGCGAGCCGACCTGCACGGGCCTGTCCCCGGTGTTGGTCACGTCGACGCGCGTAGTGGCGCGGCCCGCGTTCGCCTCGACCGGCTCGTCCCGCAGAAAGTACTCGCCCGGCTCCATGCGCATCACGCTATCGGGTCGTGGACGGTCACCAGCTTTGTCCCGTCCTCGAACGTCGCCTCCACCTGTATCGACCGCAGCAGCGCCGGAACCTGCGGCATCACGTCGCCCCTGGCAAGGACGCCCCTCCCGGTGCTCATCAGCTCCGGGACCGACCTGCCGTCGCGCGCGCCCTCCAGTATGTGGTCAGTTATCAGCGCGACGGCCTCGGGGTGGTTGAGCTTGAGCCCCCGCTCCCTCCTGCGGCGGGCCACCTGCGCGGCCATCGAGACGTGCAGCTTTTCGACCTCGCGCGGGGTGAATATCACGGGGGAGGTGCGGGGGGCCGCCGTTATTAAAGGTGGGGGCAAGCTATAATTTTGACGCCCCGCGCCGGGGGGCGTTGCTTCTTGCCACGTCCGTCTCGGGGAACGTCCGGGGCGCGGGGGACCCCGAGGGCGCCGACGTGCTGCGGATCCCAAGGTCCGACATGGAGAAGGGGAGGCTCCGGAGGAGGACCGAGGGGGGCAGGGACGTGGGGATATCAGTCGAGCCGGGGACGCTGCGCGACGGGGACGTGCTCGGGTGCGACCCCCCGGTCGTGGTGCGGCAGGAGCCCGAGAGGGTCGTGCGCGTCAGGTCCGACGATCCGGTCCTGATGGCGGTCGCCGGCCACGCCATCGGCAACTGGCACAGGCCGATATCGACCGGCGGCGGCGCCGTCACGTTCCCCGCAAGGTCAGACTCTGACGCGGATGCGATCAGGGGGCTGCTAGGCGGGACGGGCGCCGAGGTCTCCGTCGAGGAGGCCGTCTTTACTCCGCGCGGGGGGTCGGATGTCCACGGGCACTGAGATCCACATGATGCAGCTTGGGGACTCGCTCTTTCCGACGGGGCTGTTCGCGGCGTCAGGCGGCGTCGAGGAGCTCTTCATGCGGGGCAGGATAACCGGCGCGGACGGGCTTGCAGAGTACCTGGGGTCGGTAATATCGTGGCAGCTCGGGCCGCTTGACTGCGCGTTCGTGGCTGCCGCGTGCAGGTCAAAAGACAGGGACGAGATAGCGGGGCTTGACGCCACGTGCGGCGCGATGCGCATCAACGAGGAGGCGCGGGACATGTCGCGCAGGTCAGGCAGGCAGCTTGCCGCGTGCGCGGCCGGGTTCGCGGGAGGGGACCTGCTGGCATGGTACGCGGGCGCGGCCGGGACGGGGACCGACGGCGAGTACCCCGTGTCGTTCGGCGTATGCTGCGGGGCGCTGGGCCTCGGCGAGGAGGCGGCGGCCGCGTCGTTCCTGTACGGGGCCGTCTCCGCGGGCGTGGGCGCGGCGCTCCGCCTCGGGATGGTCGACCACCTCGAGGGGCAGCAGGTCATACACTCGCTAAAGCCGGCCATCTCGGGGGAGGCCGCCTCCTGCGCGGGCAGGGGGGCGGGGGACGCGTGGCAGTTCGCGCCAGAGGCCGACATCTACCAGGCCATGCACGAGGCGCGGGACGGGGGGATGTTCGCCACTTGAGGATACCGAGGGTCGGCATAGGGGGGCCGGTCGGGGCCGGCAAGACGATGCTGATAGAGAGGATAGTGCCGGAGCTGGCAAGGGGCGGCCGCCGGGTCTGCATCATCTCAAACGACGTCATATCAAGGGAGGACGCCGACAGGATGAGGGAGAACCTGGCAGTCCGGATGGGGGTCGTCCCGGAGGAGATGGTGATAGGGATAGCGACGGGGGGGTGCCCCCACACGGCCGTCCGGGAGGACCCGTCGGTGAACCTGTCGGTGATAGAGGAGATCGAGCGGGACAGGCCGGGGACGGACCTCGTGATAATAGAGAGCGGCGGGGACAACATCACCACCACGTTCAGCCCCAGGCTGGCGGACTATTTCATCTACGTGATAGACGTGGCAGGCGGCGACAAGTACCCGAGGAAGGGCGGCCTCGGGATCGAGAGCTGCGACCTGCTGGTCATCAACAAGACGGACCTTGCGCCGATGGTGGGCGCCGACCTCGAGGTAATGCGCGCCGACGCCGAGAGGATGAGGGGCGGCAGGCCGTTCGTCTTTGCAAACTGCCGGTCCGGCGACGGCGCGGCCGAGATAGCGGGCCGGATATCAAGGGACGTGCTGTTCTCCGGATGACGGCGGGCGACGGCAGGCGCGGCGTGCTGAGGCTGGGGCTGCGCCGCGGCGGCGGGACGACCGTGCTGGCCGACTCTTACTGCGAGGCGCCGCTGCACGTGCAGCGGGTGCTCGGGTACGGCCCCGTCCCGCACGTCTGCATGGCGTCATCGTCCGGCGGCATACTGCGCGGGGACGAGCACCGCGTCGAGATACGGGTGGGCGGGGGCGCCGCGGCGCACGTCACCACCCAGGGGGCGACGCGCCTGTACGGGATGGAGGGGGGGTCGGCGTCCCAGGAGGTGATGGTGGAGGTGGGGGAGGGCGCGTACCTCGAGCTGATGCCCGACGCGCTGATCCCGTACGCGGGGTCGAGGTTCTCCCAGAGGACCGGGATCACGGTGCGGGAGGGGGGCGCCGCCGTCTACTCGGAGGTGGTCACGCCCGGCAGGACGGGCGAGGAGTTTGGATACGACGAGTGCCGCCTAGAGACGGAGGCCCGGGACGGCGCGGGGGGCCTCCTCCTGCTGGACAGGTCCAGGATGGCGCCGGCCCGGGGCATGGGGAGGGCCGGCGTGATGGGCGGGGCGGCGTCCGTCGCGACCGTCTACGTGGTGGCGCCGGGGTGGGACGCCCGGGCCGTGAGGGATGCTGCCTCGGCGGCGATCGCCGGCGCCGGGGTGCTCGGGGGGGCCACCGTATCAAGGGGCGGCGCCGGCGTGGTTGCAAGGATGCTAGGCGCCAGGGCCGACGCGCTCGCCCGCGCCGCGCGGGAGATCGCGGGCGCCGCGCGCGACATGGCCGGGATACCGCGCGGCGAGATCAGGGGCGCCTAGGCGTAGGACTTCTTGCGGCGCAGCGCGTCGTCTATCAGCGAGTGCACGGCGCGCCTCTGCCCCATCAGGAACTCCACGAGGCCGGTGCGCTCGCCGGGCGGCGCCCTGTGCGCGTCGTCGACGAGCCCGTCGATGCGGGCGAGCGCGACGCGGAGCGCCAGCGTCTCCCTCTGCACTATGGATCCGGAGCTTGACGCCGGCTCGGGCGCCGGCTCGCGCATGCGGCGCACCTGGCGGATGGTGAGCCCCTCGCCGATTATGCGGTCGACGGCGCCCTCGCGCTCGCCGGGCTCCATCGAGGCGACCTCGATCGCGTGGCTGACGCCGAGGCGCCGCGACGCGACGTGCCCCTTTATCTCGGTGGAGAGATTTAGGAGCTGCATCCGGTGGGAGACGTACTCTGGGCTCTTGCCGATGCGCCGCGCAAGGTCGCTTGCGCCGCCCCACCCGAACTCCTCGACGTACCTGTGGTACGCCTCGGCCTCCTCGACGGGGTCCATCGACTT
>UYNY03000005.1 GCA_900620265.3 Nitrosopumilaceae archaeon
TAGTTAATACGTGTGGGCGACGGAACCCCCACAGACCACTAGGGTGGTTCGGGCCGGTCGTCTAGCCTGGTAGGATAGGTGCATGGCATGCATCGGATCAGGGGTTCGAATCCCCTCCGGTCCATTTTCTAACGTCGGTTCTAGAGCGCGAATCCCCCACAAGACTGCGCCTAGGGACCCAACTTCTGGTCCAAAAAAGGGCGTTAAGGGTGGTAAAAAGAGGGCGCGCAGGCGTTCTGGTGGAAAATCACGCGTGGCAAGCACGTCGCATAATGCACATAGCCCGCGCAACTCTGCCGCGGAACCGAAAAAGGCGCGCACCGTAGAGTCGACGGAATATGCGGTATCCATTGACACTGCGGAGGATTTTGCGCCAAGCACGAGCACAGAACCGGGAGCGGGGCCGGAGGACGCCGGAACCCGAGAGAGACTGCGGGATCCGCGCACCGGGGCCCTTTTAATCAGATGGAAGTCTGTACGCATAGTGGCCGCCCCCGCAAAGGACCTGCTAAAGGACGACGACGTCAGGCGCTGGTACGAGAACATGAATCGCTCCAGCGTGATCACGTCGATAAGCATGCTGCGCAGGATAAACCTGTTCTGCCACAAGAACAACGTGTCCCCGAAGGAGTTCGCGGAGATCGCCAAAAAGGACACCAAAAAGGCCGAGGACATGCTGATGGACTATATTGACTGGATGGAGGACTGCCAGTACACGCCGGGATACATGGAGTGCATGGCAAAGGCGGTAAAGTCGTGGCTGAACTACCACAGGGTCGACTCGAGGATAAAGATCCGCTTCAACAAGGCCCGGGCATCAAGGACGCTTGCCAACGAGCCGAACCCGGAGCCGATCCACATAAAACAGATGCTCTCCATGGCCAACCCCCGCGGCAGGGCCGTGATATCCATGATGGCGTTCTCGGGGATCAGGCCGCAGGTCATGGGCAACGCCAACGGGTCCGACGGGCTCCTGCTCGGCGACTTTCCGGAGCTGGTGCTCGACGGCAACAGGCCCCACTTTAGCACCACGCCCGCCATGGTGGTGGTCAGGAGCACCCTCAGCAAGGCAGGCTCAAAGTACGTCACGTTCCTGTCCGGTGTCGGCTGCGAGGCCGTCCTCGGCTACCTCCGGGAGAGGGCGGCCTCCGGGGAGATCCTAGTCCCCGAGTCGCCCCTGATCCGGTCCCACCCGGGCTGGGAGGGGAGGCGCCGTATCATGCAGAGGAACAGCCCGTTCGTGCGCACCTGCACGATAACGGGGGCCGTCGTGGACATCGTCAAGGCGATCCTCCCGATGAGGGTCTATGCGCTGCGCGGGTACTTTGACACGCAGCTGCTTCTGGCCGAGAGCAACGGGTACATGACACACGCGTACAGGCAGTTCTTCATGGGCCACAAGGGCGACATCGAGGCAAGGTATACTACCAACAAGGGGCGGCTGACCGGGCAGATGCTCGACGACATGAGGCGGTCTTACGAGAACAGCCAGTACTTTCTGCACCCCAGCAACGACGAAAACCCCGATGACAGGAAGGACAACCTCCTCAACCAGTGGAAGAAGCAGGCAAAGATCCAGGGGGTCGACATATCCGACATGTTAAAGGAGGACTTTGTCGCGGGCGGATCCCCAAGGGTCCCCGGGGCCGGGGCGCCGGCGCCTGCGGCGATCCAGGGGGCCGTCAGGCCCGGGGAGGCCGCGCCTGAGGCCAAGCCCGCGGACGCACCAGACGCCAAGCCCGAGGAGGCCCCGACGGAAACCAAGCCCGCGGACGTCCCGCCGGAAAAGGCCGCGGATGCCCCCCCGGATCCCCCGCCGGCAGATGTCCGGCCGGGCAGGCCCTCTGGCGTACCGGCCGCCAAGCCGACGGACGCCCCGCCGGCCAAGCCCGCGGATGCCTCTGGCTCCGCGCTCAGGATCGCCAAGGATGACGACGAGCTTATAGCGTACATGAACGAGGGGTGGGATATCCACAAGGAGCTTGCCAACGGCAAGTACGTCGTCAGACATACGGCGTGACGTCCGGCGAACGCCCGTTGTTTTGGGAACGTAACATCCGCAATGCCCGGCAGGATGCCGCAGGCCACGTCAAACCAGAACGCCGGCGCATCTTGCGCGACGGGGCCATGCCAGCCCGGAGAGGTCCTCGAGTATTATGCAGGCCGCCGCCGGGAGCTGGATCCTGGGCCGGCCCGGGGGGCAGGGGGGACAGCCGCCCCGGGGCGCCGACCTTGCCATCTCTGCGGCAAGCTCGCTCCGGATGCCGCCCCGGCGTATGTGACCGTCCACGGGGCCAAGGGGCGCCTGCTAAAAAAGGCCTGATCCGGGCCCGATCCCCCCAAAGTCTTTTATTGGTACGGTAAAGTCAGGTACGGAATGGCAGCCAAAAATGCCTCAGGCCGGCCCACAGTGCGGTGCCCGGAGTGCGAGATTGGGATACTCTCCACGCCAAGCTTCACCTCCCGTGCCGCCACCACCAAGCGGCACCAGCTCCCCGTCCGGGTCTGCCGGAGATGCAAGATCGTCATACTGATCGAAAAGACCTGGAGCGCCGGGTGGAGGGTTTGGAACTCAAAGGAATACGTCACCAAGCTCGAATAGGGTCTTTTATCGTCCCTTTTTTTCTTGATCGATGCGGTGGATCCTGCCCATACTGGCGCTCGCGGTCCTGTCGTGCCAGCACGCCGGCGCGTTCAGCGCCGAGGAGGCGCTTGAGCGCGCCGCCGCGGACTCGTGGCATGCCGGCCTGGGCCTGCTTCCCGGTGACTCGTTTACCTATCAGGTCTGCGACCACGTGCGGGCGCACCACCTGCCGGACGGCCCCTGCTATGTCGTGGTTATGGAGTTCCACATAGAGCTGGTCTCGCGCGGGCGCGACACCTGGGTCGTGCAGGCCGAGATAACCGGGGACGGTACGTACCGGCACATATTCCTGGTCGATACGAAGACAATGGGGATCACCACCGACCTTGCCGGCTCCGCATACGCCGGATCCGTCGAGGGGACGGTCGGATACCTTGCAAGGTTTGCGCACGAGCTATCACCAAAGCGGCTCGGGGTGGGCAGCGTCTGGGGCGATGTGCCGTCCGTGCCGGGGGCCGGCTCCGTGGCGGCAGTGGTGTCAAGGGAGGTGTGGGATGTGGGGGACGTGTCGGTGATCGAGTTCGGCCTCTTTGAGCACAGCACGTTTGCCGTGTCCGGCTCCCTTCCGTTCCCCGTCTCGGGGATCATGTACGGCATGCAACACCTCCCGGATCCCCCCGCGCTGTTCTCATTCGAGCTGCTCGGCTACGATCCTGGTTGCCCGCCCCCTGCCAACGGGACTGCCGCCGGGGGCCCCGGTTCATGTACCGTGCCAGACGATCGGTAGCTGCCCTCTCATATCCGGCAACAGTTGCCGGATATCAGAGGATTGATCCTCTCCTATCCCGCAACAGTTGCCGGATATCAGAGGATGACTCCCGCCCGGAGGGGCTCTTTTATGCCGCTCCGGATTGGGCCGTTATGAACCCCATCACGATAGCCGGCATCCTGGCCGTGACGATGGCATCGGCGGGCATGATGGTCTCGTTCTCGGCCCAGCAGGTCCAGTACTCGCAGGCCGTCGAGCAGGCCGCCTCGATGCAGGCCGAGCGGCTCCAGGAGCGGCTGGCCGTCACGGTCGAGGGTGGCGTGCTGCTGGTGGAGAACGCCGGCCCCGTCCCGGTCCGGATAAGGGAGATCCGGGCCATCGACGATGCCGGTCTCGTATCGGCCGCCCAGCCGGTGGATATCACGGTCGGCATATCCGGCGTGGCGAGGCCCGATCTGGATCCCGGGATTGCAGAGGCGGTCGTGCGCGTGGCAGGTGGCGGCAGGTGAGCGCGTGGGTTCTGATACTGCTGGCGCTTGTTGTCGTCCCCGCATATGCAGACAGCATTGAGATAGTGACCGACAGGGGCAACGTCTTTCTTCTGGATGTCGGGGATCTCCGCGGCGCGGATGTGGCCGGCAACGGGACCGGAACCGGCGACGGATCCGGTGACGGTACCGGGGATGGCTCCGGTGACGGCACCGCGATGATCAACGGGATGGGGCTCAACTCGCGCATAATACACAAAGAGTACGGCGGCAGCATGATCTACGGCCGCGGTCTCTCGGGTACAGAGTCGTCAGTCCGGCCGTACGTCGACGTGGATACTGACACGCGGTTCATCGTGTCGGCGCTCCGCGGGGACGAGCCGTCCCGGTACAACATCCCCGCGTTCTACCACGAGTACGACCTGTCAGGCGGCACCCTCGTCAGGTCCCAGTCCCCGGACAACATACTCGGATACGTCGGCGCCATCTACACGGGCCCCGTATCGGCGACCATACGCGATTCGGGGATCGTCATAGAGGGGGCGGGCCGGGCCATACTAGAGCTGCCCGACTACATGGGGGGCGATCTGGTGCTGACGGGGCGGCTCTCCGACGGCACGACCGCCCGGCTTGCAAGCTCGCCGTACGACCTTGCCGGGCTAGAGCGCGGCGACCTTGGCTTTCTCATATACCATGACAGGGTCAACCTGGATACCGGGAGCGGCCCCGAGCCCGTGCCCCCACGCTGGAGGAACGCGAACACCCCGCCCACCGAGACCAGGATAGCCGTGCTTGCCGGCAGCGCCTCTGACTCTGAAAAGACGGGCATATTCTCCTACGTGCAGGAGGCCAGCGCGAGGTGGTACCACGGCAAGTGCTGCCGGGGGGCTTACAGCACGTCAGGATCCGTCCAGCAGGAGGTGGTGACCTCGCTGGTGGTGGGGGCCCACCCGAGCGGCTACCTGCAGATAACGGGGGACCGGGACGACCCTGCCACGATGCCGATACACGAGATAGCAAGGCGCGGGGCCGCCCTGCTGTCGGTCAACTATAACCGCGTCGCCGACTATGACTACAAGATCTATGACACGCTCCCGGTGCAGGTCCACCGCTCGCTGTCAGGCGCGTTCGAGGAGGGGATCGAGATGCCCAAGGGAACGTCGTATCTGGTGGTCGACTCGGCGGG
>UYNY03000006.1 GCA_900620265.3 Nitrosopumilaceae archaeon
TGCGTCATCCTCCTTATGTGACTGCGCATCTCTCTTGCGTTCGTCATGGCCGACCCCCTGCACGGGGGATCTAAAAACCTTTCAACGTGCGCCTTTTTCTTTTGAAAATTAATTATGAGCTGCACTATGGTTGTATCAAAGCTCTCATATGATACGCCGGGCATGAAAGATTTCAAGTGCAACAAGTCCGACATGAGCATGGAGTCCTATCTGAGGGGCACTGCCCTGGCTGATCAGAGGAAGAGGCGCAGCACCACGTATGTCTGGCATGACGAGAATGGGGTGTTGGCGGGATATGTTACAATAGCAAGTCACGCGGGCACGTCAAGACGGATCCCGATACGGGCGAATCATATGATGATCCCCTGTCGTTGCTGGATATGATAGCAAGACGGGAGGGATCCCGTTACAAGGGCACCGGAGCACATATGCCGGATTGGGTGGTCGGGTTTGCCAGAGAAATGTCAGAGTATGTGGGGTGCTCCGGCGTCATGCTGTACACCAACAACGACGGAGTGGTCGAATTCTACAGAGGTCGCGGCTTTGAGCTCCTTGGCGATTCCAGCCGCGTCATGTTCTGTGATCTGGGCCCTGTGCACGAGGGCCGGCGCGCCGCCTGATACCTATGTCCCGGCCGCATTCGTCCGGTTTGCGGCATTGTGGAGCGCGTCCGGCCTTCCACCGCGCGGGGGGGGGGGGCGCGGCCGGCCGTTCCCTGCGGACGCTGTCCGCCGCCGCTGTCCGCCGCCGCGCCGCCGTACGTGTTCCTGGCGCCGACGTAGGCGCGCCTCCGCCTGGTTTGGTCCTCAACCCGTACGACGGGCACCCCCCAAACCGTTCAAGCCCGGCTCCCCATCTCACTGTTCTGGGCCGCCGCCCCCGGCTCCCCCCGGGCCTCTTCCATGCACGCCCCCCGGGGGCCCGGATCCGGGTGATCAGCTAGGATCCACGCCGTGCCCGGCGCAAGCCATTAAAGGGAGAGAGGGCGTGGCGGCCGCATGAGGTACGTCTTGCTGGCCGTCGTGGCGGCCGCGGTCATCGCGGGGGCGTACGCGGCGGACCAGCACGCGGACGCGGGGGCCCGCAAGAAGATACACTTTACGCAGACGTTCGAGTCGTCCGACGACCCCGGCTCGGACGGCCACATGGCGCTGCTGCTGGCGCCCGGGCACGGGACGCTCTACGTGGGGACGCTGACGTACGCGGCGAGCGCGCCGGCGAGCCCCGTGGTGCTGCACGAGCTGGCGCCCGGGGCGGGCGCCGGGCAGCCGACGTGGAGCGCCGACGGGATCACCACCTACGCCGCGTCCGTGCTGGGCGCGCGGGAGTCCGGGTCGACGGAGTTCACGGGCGCCGCGCTGGCGCTGCGCTCCGACGCGCCGTTCACGGCCACGGCGAGCGTGGACGCGTGGACGCGCGGGCAGCCGGCCGAGGTGGCGGTGCAGCCGCGCCCGGAGCCGCCGGAGCCGGAGGTGCGCATCGCGCGGGCAGCCGTCCCGGCCGTGATCCCGCTCAGCGAGGGGGTGAACGGGGGGAGGATACTGTACGTGATCACGGGCGCGGACGGGCCCGGGCTGGCGTCGGACGTGTCGCGCGCCACCGGGTACAACGTGACGGTCTCGGCGGCGCTCGCGCGCGCGCCCGCCGGCTCGGTGCAGGACCTGTACGTCTTTACCAACGGCATCAGGGGCGCGGGGCTGTACGGGTTCCAGCCGGACGTGCCGTCCGCGAGCCCCGGGGAGACCGGGTACAGCCCGCTTGCGCGCATGGTCGAGGCGGCCTGGAAGAACGGCCAGAAGGAGTCGCTGCTCGGGAGCGCGGCTGACGTGCGCGAGGCGGCCGAGCGCGGCAGGATCACGCTCGAGGAGCGCGGGATCATCAACGCGCCGCACGTCTCGTGGCCCGGCGGCATGATGGAGGTGCGCGCGCAGTCCAACTCTACGCGCGTCCCGCACGAGGGCGGGCAGCTGCTCGGGATCGACGGCGGCGAGGCGACGTTCGTGGCGCGCAGGGCGTGGGGGCCGGACGGCGCGGCAGTCCACTGCGTGACGTTCGGGGTGACGCCGCCGCTGGCGGCCGTCGTGGCGGGCGCCGCGCCGTCCCCGGCGCTCGAGAACCTTGACGGGATAGCTATCGACGCGTACAGGTTCGCCAACGGGATCGCCGGCGACGGGGCGCTCGGGTTCCAGCCGGACGTCCTGGGGCCGGGGGACTCGCCGATACTGCGGTTCCACATCGTCGAGTGGCACGACCCCGGGGACGCCCTGCTGCTCGGGGGGGCCGGCGACATCGAGGAGATGCGCGGCGAGGGGCGCGTGCTGGTGTACCCGGCAAGGCCGCTGAACGAGCCGCACCTTGCAAACTGCCCGGCCGTCCCGACAAACGGATAAATTGAAACGGGGGATCCGCGGGCGCATGCCGGGCAAGCTCTACATCGTGGGGGTGGGGCCGGGCCACCACGACCACATGACGTTCCGCGCCAGGCAGGTGATCGACGAGAGCGACACGATAGTCGGGTACGAGACGTACGTGAACCTGGTCGGGGACCTGATAGGGGGCAAGACCGTCTACAGGTACGCGATGACGCAGGAGGTCGAGCGCGCAAAGCAGTGCATAGGTCTCGCCGAGGCGGGCGCGACCGTCTCGCTCGTCTCTAGCGGGGATCCGGGCATATACGGGATGGCCGGCCTCATCTACGAGACGCTCGTCGAGGGCGGGTGGACGCCGGGGGACGGGCTGCCCGTCGAGATCGTGCCGGGGGTGTCCGCGCTCAACTCGTGCGCCTCGATAGTGGGGTCGCCGCTGATGGCGGACTTTGCGGTGCTCAGCATGAGCGACCTGCTCGTCCCGTGGGAGGTGATAGCAAGGAGGGTCGAGGCGGCCGCGCGCGGCGACTTTGTCACGGTGGTGTACAACCCGGCGAGCAAGCGGCGGGTGCAGCAGCTGCGGGACGCGCGGGACATCATGCTGAGGTACAGGGGGCCGCGCACGCCCGTGGCGATCATAAAGGGGGCATTCCGCGAGTCAGAGACGGTCGTGATGACCGACCTCGGGTCGCTGCCCGACCACTCTGACAAGCTCGGCATGATAAGCACGGTGATAATCGGCAACTCTGCCACGTACACGTACAGGGACCTGATGATAAACCCGCGCGGCTACCAGTCAAAGTACTCGGTCGGGGCCGAGCCTGTCGCGGACGGGCGCGACGGCGCGGACAAGGGCGTCGGCGACGGCGCCCTTTAGGTCGCCCGGGTGCAGCCTTTTGGCCGCATAGTCGGACTCGAGCGCGGCGCGGTCCGCATACGTGACGTTGCCGCCGAACCTTTCGGGCCTCTCTATGTCCAGCGGGCCGTCGCGCAGCAGGTGCGCCGCGATCGCCAGCACGGGGTTGCCCGCGGTGGCGCCCGCCTCGCACCACGCGCGGGATATCTTCTTCCTTATCTGCCCGTCAGTATCATGCATGAATATCCCCGACGCGGGATCGGACTTGCTCATCTTGCCCGCCTTTCCGCCGGCCGGGCCGGACAGGCCGGGGAGCAGCGCGTGGTGGACGGCGACCGGCACCTTCCAGCCCATCTTTGGGAACGCCTCCCTTGCCAGCATGTGTATCTTGCGCTGGTCGGTGCCGGAGTGCGCGATGTCAATGTCCATCGAGTGCATGTCGGCCGCCTGCATCGGCGGGTAGAGCAGCTTTGAGAGGGAGACCTTTTCGTCCTCCGACCTGCCCATGATGGTGAGGCACCTTGCGGCCCTGGCAAGGGACATGTGGCCGGCGACGCCGAGGACGCCCTCCCAGTAGGACGGGTCCCCCTCGTATAGGCCGGTCCCGGTTATGATCTCGGCGCGGGGGCAGATCATCGAGAACGCGTCGCGGTAGTACCTGGTGGCGCGCGCGATCCTGTCCCTCTCGCCGCCCAGCTTGTCGTTGATGATAGTGTGCCAGTCGGCGAGGAAGATCGTGCACCTGCAGCCGGCGTCGGCAAAGTCGTTGACCTTTGCGCCGGCGACCAGCAGGCTGCCAAGGTGCAGGAACCCCGAGACCTCGAGCCCGATATAGTGCCTCGGCGCGCGGGACGAGCCGAGCAGCTCCAGCAGCTCTGCGCGCGTCACGACCTCCTCTGCGGGGGGCCTTGCTATGAGGTCCGCCCGCGACTCTGCGTCCAACGTGCGCGCGCGGCATGGGGAGCGGCTATAAAGCTATGCGGGGCGCGCCGTCCCCCGCGGCCCCCCGCGCGGGCGTCCCCGGCGGCGCGGTCACCTGTATACCTGGATCCCCATCCTGTGCATGTTCTGTATCACCCTGTTGAGGCTTATTCCCAGCAGCTCCGCGCCGCGTCCCGAGCTGATCTTTTCCTTTTCGATCAGGGACATTATCAGCGGCTCCATGCTCTTCCTGACGTTCTCGTACTCTGCCGAGTCCCCTGACAGGCCCGGGAACATGGAATGGATGAATGCCAGCAGCTCATGGTATGACAGGTCGTTCAGCAGCCTCTTGTACTCCCCCAGGGCGAGCAGGATCTCGCCGTCGATCTTCCCGTGCAGATCCGCGTCAAGGGCCCTGCCGCGGTCCGTGAGTGATATGCTGTTAAAGAACTCGGACAGCACGCCCGCGCCCTTTAGGTGCTCGGACTCTTTGTCGAGCACCTCGCTGTACGGCCCGGTGTGGTGCGGGCGGTATCCGAGCCGTATCCGAGCCGGGCCCCGATCTCCGGCATGTCGTCTGCCAGCAGGAGGAATATCGCCTGCAGCCTGGCCCTCCCGCGGACGGGCCTGCCGTCCATGCCCGCCGGCGCCACCACGTACCTCTGTATGTCGCTGCAGGGCGCCCCCCCGCGCGCCTCCATGTCAGCCGCCCCCCTCCAGCGTGGGCTTTCTGGGCCTCGTGCTCAGGTAGAACGCGTGCGCGCTGATGATGAACGCCGCCAGGAACATCTTTGTCGCGAACACCAGGTTCCACGGCCTCTCGGGGTCGGGGTACGCCACGTACAGCATGTCGATGTCGGGCACCTGCCCGGCGACGGTCCCGGCCTCTATCTGCGCGTACAGCACGACAAAGTTATAGATCACCTCGTACCCGGTTATTATCGCAAAGCCTAGCAGCATCATCCTCAGCAGGGCCAGGCGCACCCCGGATATCTTGCCGGCGGTGGTCCGCCTCCACCCGATCCTCGAGACGCAGTACCACCCGATTATGCTGGAGAAGAACGCCCACGTGGAGACCCGCGCAAAGTTCTCAAACGGGACCACCGTGTTGTGGACGGCCTCGCCCATCACGTAGGTGCCCTCCTCGAGCCACTCGGCGGTGGTGATGTATGTCCCGTACGCGAACGAGGAGGCCATCACCGCGGCGCAGACGTAGAACACGTACAGGTATACCCGGTAGGCCGGATCCGACCTCTCGAGGTGCCGCTCCATGCGGGGCGCCGCCGGGACTGCGAATATAAGGGCATGTCGGCCCGCGCCCGGCATGCGTGCATACGGGGCCGTCGGGGACGCCCTCGGCGCCGTCTGCGCCGCCGTGCTGCCCGTCCCGGACGTCATGTACGGCGGGGACCCGGGGTCGCGCGTGGCAGTCTGCACGCTCGGGAGCCACGGGCTGCTCTCCGGGGTGGGCCGGTCGGACGTCATGGGGCACGTGCGCGTGGCGGCCAGGCTGCTGTCCGAGAACCGCGGGATAGACGGGCTGGTGCGCGCGGCATGCGGCATGGGGCTGCGCGGGATCGTCGTCTGCGGGAGGGACGTGCGCGGCCACATGCCGGGCCACTCGCTCGTCATGCTGCACAGGAACGGGACGGACGGCGCGGGCAGGATCATCGGGTCGTCGTCGCCGGACCCGCGCCTGCGGTGCGATCCGGTGCACGTGGCGCACTTTAGGCGGATGATCCTTGAGGACCTGCGCGGGGTGGAGGACCTTGACATGGTGCGGGATATCAGTAGCCGTCTTGCTGCCTCTTTACGTTGATCCTGTTCTTGCGCCTGTACTCGTCTAGTACGGCGCCCGGGTCGAGCCCCAGCTCGATTGACGCCTGGATGACAAAGTGCCAGATGTCGATGAGCTCCTCCCTGGCGGCCTCCTCGTCGAACCGGACGGGCGCCTTCCACCACTTCCAGCTGGTCGTGCGCTGGAGCTCGACGGCCTCGTGGATTATCGCGGTGCAGAGCGCCGAGACGCGCCCCTCTGCGCCGTCGGGGTACCTGTCGCCCGCCATGCGCGCGAACTTTTTCTGCAGCTCGAACATCTCGTCTAGCCTGTCAGGCATGCGCATGCCACCCCGTCATTGGCTGCGCAGTGCGGCCGCGCCACGTCCGCCGGCGCGCGCGCCCCGGATCCCCCGCATGTTCGGCGCGCACAGCCCCCGCCTGCGGATCAACGCGGATCGGCGCCGCCGGGACCCCGCCAATCCCCGCCCCGGGCCGCGCCCACCTCGTCCATGTCATGGATTTCGTGCCTGTACCCCGGCGATCTAGTTATATATCATGCCGCGGATAGCCCGGGCCATGCAATCCAGCATGGGGACTGACCGCCCTGATCGCGCCCGGGGTGGCCCCGGCATGCGCGGGAGAGGGGGTGCGCCCCGAGCGTGATGCCGGTGCAGCATGTACGGAGCCGGACGCGGGGAGCGCGGCGGCCCGCGCCCCGGACCAGGGGTTAGCGTGAGCGTGGTCCCCGCCCCCGGACTATCCATCATGCTCGGGCTTGCGGCCGCCCTGGTTGTGGCCGCGCTCGCCCCCGGGCTCGCGCACGCGCAGGCGCCCCCCCTCATAACAGAGGAGCCTGCCATCCCGTCGGCCGAGGAGGTGGCGAGGGCAAAGTTCGACCCCGGGTTCTATGAAAAGGTGCGGGATCTGGCAGACGGGGGCGCGCACGGGGCCAACCAGACCGATTCCAGGTATTACGGCGTGGTGATAGTGGCAAGCCGCCACGGCGGCGATCCCGGCGGCGCCGAGGGGAGCAAGGCGGCCCTGGTGGAGCGGCTCGGGCAGATGGGCGCGCTGGACATCGTGCCGGCAGAGGAGCTCTCGTTCGTCACGGCCCGCGTGCCCGTCGGGATGATCCCGGATCTCTCGCTGATGGGCGAGGTGTACCAGCTGGGGGACGGCGAGCAGGAGCTGGATCTGGAGCCGCGGCTGGCGACTGCAAAGTCCGTCGTGCACGCGACCCCCGCGGAGATCCGCGCGGCGTCCGGGATGGCCGGGCTTGACGGCAGCGGGGTGCTGGTGGCCACGATGGAGAACATGTACCACCCGTCGGCGTTCGGCAGCCGCATAACCAAGCACATATCGTGCACGGAGAACGGCTGCACCGAGAATCCGGCGCTGCTTACCCACCGTGACAGCTGGGCCCGGCACGGGGTCCTGGTCGCGCAGATACTCGGCGCCTCCGGGTTCTCCACGTACAACGGCATAGCGCCCGGCGTGAGCTTCATAAACATGCCCGTTGGGGCGACGGCCACCCAGCTCTCCACCTATGTCCACGCGATAGACAGGCTGGTAGGCGAGGGCGTCGACGTCATAAACATGAGCTTTGGGCGGCCGGAGAACTGCGCCCCCACCACGGTGTTCCTTGTACTGAACGAGGCGGCCGGCAGGGGCGTCGTGATGGTGTCATCGGCCGGAAACGAGGGCAAGACGGGTGACGCGCCTAACGACCCGCCGAACTACGGCTCGATATCAAACCCCGGGTGCATGCGCAGCGTCATCGCGGTCGGCGGCATAAACGACCAGAACCCGTCCAGCATCATACACAACCCCGGCTCGAGCAGGGGCCCCGGCAAGGATCCGAGCGGCGCCAACAACATACTAAAGCCCGAGATCGTCGCGCCCGCGACCATATCCGGGCTGATCGGCGAGCGCGACAACCAGGACCGCAACTACATGGTCACCGGCACCAGCTTTGCCTCCCCGCTGGTGGCCGGGACGGCCGCGATCCTGCTGCAGGCCGACCCGTCCCTCACCCCCGTCGAGGTGAGGGGGGCGCTCCTGCTTGGCGCCAGGTGGACCGGCCCCGACCAGTGCAACTCTGCCGGGTACGAGGCGGTGGATCCCGACAGCGGGTGCTCGCACGCGATGCAGGTGACAGACGGGACCCTCTCCGACGCCGAGGCCATGGGGGTGCTCAACAACATGGGGCTCGGGATACTTGATACGGCCGCCTCGGTAAGGTACGTGCTGGACGACGGGCACGTAGTCGCCGGCCAGATAGGGGACAGCTCCGACACCCGGACGTACACGTTCACGGTCGGGGAGGCCGGCGAGCAGGTAAAGCTGATCATGACGTGGCTGGTGGACTCGCAGAACCCCTCCCAAAACCGGCTCAACACGGAGAGGATCTACGGCACGCCGAACCTGGACTTTGTGACCACGGATCCGGGCGGCGACCGGCTCGACCTGGCATCAGGCACGTCGGCCTGGCAGAACACAGAGTTTGCCGTGTTCGACGCGCCCGAGGCCGGCACGTACACGGTGACGGTCGGCGGATCCGGCCTCGAGGCCGCCAACCAGCGCGGGCTCGGGTTTTCACTGGCAAGCACGCACCCGCTGGGCCGGGCGCCCGGGCCAGACGGCCTCCCCGAGGGGGAGGGCAGGACCGCCGTCTTCGAGCCCGGGCGCGCAACAAAGATACTTCTTGAGGCCGATGATCCGGACGGCGACCCCGTCTCGTTCCGCGTCTCCAAGGATCCCCGGAGCGGGACGCTCTCGGGGGTTATCCCCTCCGGGGATGCCTCGTACGTCGTATACGAGCAGGCCGGATCAACCCCCGACAGGTTCTCGGCCGTCCCGTACGACGGCACGGGCGAGGGCGGCCAGTTCACTGTGCGCATGGTGCCCGAGTCGCTGCCGGACGGCGCAAGATCCGACGGAGCGAGGCTGGCGCGCACAAACGGCACCGACGTGCTGGAGATCCCGGACGGGTCCGTCGGCCCCCTCTCCGTCCTGTTTCCGGGGAGGGACTATCCGGTAAAGTACGTGCAGCTGTACTCTGCAAACATGATAGAGCCCGTGGCGGAGATCCGCACGCCGGACGGCGCGTACACGGTGTCGGTCCCCGACGGGTACAGGCGGATCATACTCGAGGATCCCACCATGATATCGTCCGTCGCGATATCGGCAGGCGGGATCGACGCGGGGTTTGCGCACAGGACGGCGGGCGGCCCGGCCCGCGGGACGCACGTGTCGGTCGGATACCTGGGGGTGGCCCCGGAGAAGGAGGGGGCCCCCGAGGTATCCCCGGCCGGCCCGGACCCGCACCATGTGGCGGTCTCTGGCGGCACGTACGGGGACGTGGATCCGGGGGCGACATGCACGGACGATGCCGGATCCACGTCATACACGAGCAACTCCAGCTCCGTCCCGCTGGACGCCCAAAAAAGGTTCACGGTGGCGTACACGTGCGCGGACGAGACCGGGTACTCGAGCAGCGCCACGCGCGTGGTAATAGTGGACGACGGGATTCCCGGAAGGCCGATCGTGGAAAGCGGCGGCCGCATAGGCGCGGGGGAGCAGCTGCCGGACGCCACGTGCGCGGACGTCCGGGGGGAGGGCACCAGGCTGAACGTGACCCTGCGTGACATCAACGGGCGCGCCGTGCCGCGTGCGTCCACCGACGCGCCGGGCTCGTATGTCGCCACGTACGAGTGCCGCAACGCGGACGGCATGGCCGGCACCCCCGTCTCGCGCGACATCACGGTGGGTTTTGACGGCGGGGCGCCCCTGTACATGGATATTGCAAGGCCGGTCCGCACGGCATGCGGCGGGGAGCCGCTCCCGCCCGGCGAGGCGGCGTACGGCACGGCCGGCCTGTCAGTCTCCCTGCCGTACGACTCGGCCGACCGCGTCTCGTACATCGAGGTGCAGGCAGGCTCCACCGGACGGTCCCTTGCCATATACAACTTTACGGTGGACGGGGACCGGCTGACGGCCCTGGTGCCGCCCGGCGCGCTCGGGTTCATAACGGGGAGCATGCCGGGCGAGACGTTCTCCGCGTACGCGATAGAAAGCTCGATCTTCATAGACAGGCACCAGCTCAGTATCACGTCCGGAAGCCAGCTTGCATCCCTGGACGGAAAGCTGTTCAGGTACGTGGATCACCCGGGCGTGGGCCAGACGCAATACTCCAAGTTCGACCACATATCAGAGTATACCGCGCTTAACTCCGGCCGGCTGTATGAATTCGACGGTTCCAAGCTGGTCCAGCAGCGTGCCGTTATCTCCAATCCCGAGGTCCTCCTGGTCACATGCCACGCGCAGGTCGAGGCGCGCACGGCCGTGGACGGCCCGGATCCGCCGCCCGCAGTCGACATATCCGGAGGATCTCCCCCGGCCATCACGGGCGCCCCGCCGGGCGGCATCATCCACTTTAGGGCCGGCGCCGCCGTGCCCTGGCACGGCATGTCGTGCACGGACGGCGGCGTAGACGTGGCGATCACGCCGCCCCCCGGAGTCGGCGTCGACGCCGGCAGGAACGGCACCGTGGACGTCGAGTACTCGTGCACGGACGGCTCTGCCACCGACACGGAGACGATAACCTACCTGGTCGACGGCACGCCTCCCGTGGTGGCCCCGCCGGGCGGATCCGCCGACATCGAGGTGGGCGACGCGTTCTCGCCGGTCGCGGGGTCGTGCCGCGACCCGTACCCGGATCCGGCATCCTACGACGGGATCAACGAACCCTCTGCGGCGCGCTCCGGGCACAGCGAGGGCGACGTGAGGGGCGCGCTGGAGGGCAGGTCGCTCGGCACGTTCGTCACCATATTCGAGTGCGAGGACGCGGCCGGCAACGTGGCAAGATCGACGCTGACGCGCAACGTGGTGGATACGCGGGTCCCGAACCCGCCCACGGTGTCAAGGACCGAGGTGACCTCCACGGCCCCCGAGCCGATAGACTACGGCGACGTATCCTGCGACCCCGGGGACACGGGCACGCCGCTCCGGCTTGTAAACGACACCACCCGGGACGGCCTCACGTACGCGGGCGCGATAGACCCGTCCGTCCCCGGGACGTACGTGGTCTCATACATGTGCGCCGACGCCAGCCAGAGCAGCAGTCCCGTGGTACAGACCGTCTCCGTGGAGCCCGGCGCCGCGGGGGCCGGACCCCCGGAGCTCGCCGGCGGCCCCCCGGACGGCCAGATCCACTTCAAGCGGGGTGACCCGGTCCCCGCACACGGCCTGACGTGCCGCGCCGGCGGCCTGGACCTGACGTCCACGATCGCCCCCAACGCCACCGTCGACAAGGACGTCCAGGGCATGGTGCCGGTAAAGTACACGTGCACCCACGCGGGAGAGAGCGCCGAGCGGACCGTCACGTATGTCGTGGACGGGACGGCCCCCGAGCTCGTGGCCACGAGGGTGCACTCGGGGAACCTGGAAAACCCGCACAAGATCCGCTTTGACCTGCACGGGCACTTTGACGCCGAGATCGTGGGCTGCGTGGACGAGTATCCCGCCGCCAACCTGGATCACGAGGTGGTGAGGGACGGCGAGGACGCGATCCGGGAGGCATACGCGACCAAGACGGAGATCCTGGGCGCCGTCGTCACGTACAACTGCATGGACAGGGCCGGCAACAAGGCGGCCGAGGGGCGCTCCATCTTCGACGTGATTGACAGGCGGCCCCCCGGGAAGCCGAGCGTGTCGCCGCTGGAGATAGACTCCACGGAGGGCGAGGACGTGGACCTCGGCGACGCGGCCTGCACGCAGGACGGGGGCTCCAGGGTGCACGTCAGGAGCAACACCTACAGGGACGGGATGGAGATCTTCAGGCCCGGATTCCACGGCACGTCCGGCCCGTACGTCGACGTATCCGTCCCCGGCACGTACGAGGTCAGGTACTGGTGCGCCGACGCGCGCCACTCCAGCGGCGTCGTGACCCAGACGGTCACCATAAACCCGAGGCCGGTCCTGCTGTCCGGGCAGCCGGCCGGCCCGATCCGCCTGAAGGTGGGGGACGCCGTGCCCGCCCACGGGATCACGTGCACGGACCTGTCCGCGAACCCGGGGGAGGCACCGGAGACCGTCGACGGCGCCGTCGACCCGGACATGAACGGGACGCAGTACGTGACGTACCGGTGCGCCGATGACGGCGGGCGCGCCGAGGACGTCCGCGTCACGTACATAGTGGACGGGACCCCGCCCGTGATATCGGTGCCCGGGGCCTCGGTGCTGGAGCTCGGCTCCGAGTTCGAGCCGGAGGGCGCGACGTGCACGGACCCGTACCCGCGGGAGAGGATAGGCGCGGCGGCCAGGACGGGCGAGGACGCCGTCAGGGCGGCGCTCGCGTCCGGCATGGAGCACCCCGGCGGCATCACCGTCACCTACACGTGCACCGACGCGGTCGGCAACGACGCCACCGCCAAGACGGCGTTCACGGTGCTGGACAGGACGCCCCCCGCCGAGCCGGACCTGGATACCAGGAGCGTCGTGTCCGTTGCCGGCCGCATGATAGACTATGGGGCATCATGCGCGCAGGACGGGGGCACGCCCGTCATCCTGGGGAACATGACGTACAAGGGGGACGAGGTGATCGGCAGGATCGACGCGTCCGAACCGGGATCCTACCGCGTCGACTATGTGTGCGCGGACTCGAAGCACAGGAGCAACACCGTGATGCAGCACGTGACCATACTGGCGGGCGGCGGGGCATCCGACTTTTCGGCACCGCCGGCCACCGGGGTGTATGTCCGGAACGCCTCCCACTACGACCCGGGGGACGTGTGCGGCACGCCGGTAACGTACATGCCGGCGCTCAAGGGGCTCGAGGACGGCAGGCACCAGGTGGTGGCGTCGTGCGGCGCGGACGACGCGCGCGTGGAGATCATAGTGGACAGCAGGCCGCCGGACATATCGCTGGACGGCGGCGGGACGCACTATCTCATGCCGGTGATGGGCGGGACGTACCTTGATGCGGATCCGGGGTACGAGTGCACCGACGAGCCGCCCGGCATCGTGGACACCCACGGCTCGGACGCGGGGGACCACCCGATATCGGCCAACGGCACGTTCGAGGTGTCATACACGTGCAGGGACGCGGCGGGCAACGTGAGGAACGAGACGCGCGACGTGGAGGTGGACGGCGGGAGGCCCGCGCCCCCGGCCGTTGACGGCACGGACTCCACATACCGGATCGAGGTCGGCACGGCGTTCGCGCCGCCGGAGATGCGGTGCGTGCAGGACGGCGGGTCCCCCGTGCACCCCGCGGCAAGGCTGGCGTTCTACGACGGGGCCGGCGCGCGGATACCGGGGATCAGCGGATCCGCGCCGGTGGGCAGCTATGAGATGGATGCCTGGTGCGAGGACGCGGCGGGCAACAGGAGCTACGTGCTGGACCACTTTGTGGTGACGGTGGAGCCGCCCGCCCCGGTGCGCTCCGACGACGCCGTCTCGCTGCTCGAGGGCGGGGGCGACGCGCACGTCATGACCGTCTCCGAGTACAGGCACACCCTCGTCTGCAGGCCGGACGGCACAAACCCCGACAACAGCAGGCTGCTCTTCGACCCGCCGCTTGACATGCTGCGGGAGAACCATGCCAACAGGGTCAACGCGTCCTGCCCTGACCCGCAGAACAGGGTGGGCGACTCGTCCACGAAGGAGGTCACGATCACGCTGGACACGCACGGGCCGGTGGTGTCGGTCCCGGCCGTCTACGCGCGCAAGACCGTGATCTACGTCTGGGACGGCAACCAGAACACGGCGTGGTCGGCCATACAGCCGAGGTTCAGGTGCGTGGACGCCCTGGACACGGATCCGGTGAGGTCCACGTCGTTCGAGCGAGAGCGGGTCGACCACCTGGACCACCTTGACGAGCTGACACCCCACGTGATCGCCGACCACGTGGACGAGGACGGCAACGCGCACTTTGACGTCTTTACCATAACGTGCGAGGACGCGGCGGGCAACGAGCTGGTACAAAAGTACCCGGTGGTCCAGGACAGGAGGCTGAACCCGTTCGCGGATGTAGGCGGGACCGTGGCGCCCGTCATCAGCATCGAGAAGATGGTGCGCGAGGTGCCGTTCGGGTCGAGCTACACGTTCACCGACGAGGACCGGCGCTGCGGGGACTATACGCCGCACCAGATGGGGGACATCACGTACCACGCCTTCCTCCGGGGCCTGCAGGACGTCAGGCACCTCTGCGCCGACTCGGTCGGCTTTGGCAGGTACTCGATGACGCAGGTCTTCGTGCCGTTCCTGAACGGCCCCGCCATCACCATCCACCAGCCCGAGTTCGCGGTGAAGAGGGGCGATCAGATCCCGATCGACGGCATCGCCAGCTGCGTGGACAGCGGCGGCAGCCCGCTGCCCGTCACCATAGACGACAACTATTTCAAGTTCTTCTCGGTAAACTCGCCGGTAAAGTTCAAGCCCAGCAAGGCGTTCTCCTACGGGCTCAACGAGTGGCCGATCCACGTCGTCTATACGTGCACGGACAGCATCGGCAGGCTGGCGGCCGCGTCGGCCGAGTTCGTCCAGGTCGCCTCGACCCCGCAGATAGGGCTGACGGGGATCACGAAGGAGAACAGGCGCGAGACGCTCGAGTCCGCGTTCAGGAACGCCCACATCGCAGGAACCGCCTATGAGGACCCCGGGGCCGACTGCTACTACCACTTTGACGACCCGCCGGACCGCCCCATAACGGCCACCGAGAACGTGCCGGACGAGGACACAAGGCCGGGGACGCTGCTGAGGGTCGGGTATGTCTGCACCTCGGACGACGGCGAGGAGACCACCAAGAGGCACAGGGTCGTAAAGGTGCTCGAGCGCAAGGTGATCGAGTTTGACAGCGGCTCGCCCGTCCACGAGGGCGGCGCGCCGCTCAGGGACGACGCAAGGTGCCTCGGCTTTGCGGGCCCGGTGGAGACGCCGGCCCCGGTGATAACGGGGCCCGATGGAGCGGTCGATCAGATAGGGATCTCGACGCCGGCCGGCACGTACACGCTGACCTACACGTGCACGGACACCCCGTTTGACCACGAGGGACTCGGCTCGCAGTCGCAGAGCAGGACGTTCACCAGGGAGCTCCGGGTGACGGAGACGCCGGACACCCCGGTGATACTGCTTGACGGGCCGGATCCGGTCGCGGTCGTGCCCGGCAAGGTCTTTGAGGAGCCCGGCTACTCGTGCATGGACAGGCCCGGCGGGGAGAACGTCACGGCGTCCGTCACAACCAACGGGACCGGCTATGTCATGGGGTTCATGGACACGGTAGTAAGATATGACTGCGAGGACGGGGACGGCAACCCCGCAAGGACCGTCTACAGGACGCTGCTGGCAGACCGCACCCCGCAGATAACCATAGGGGAGGTGCTGCCGGTAGAGAAGAAGTCCCTGGGGGCCAACCTGCCGACGGCCACCTGCACGCTCTTCGGGGGGGAGACGGTCGAGCTGGCGCCAAAGATGAAGGGCATCAAGTCCCGCACCACCAAGATAGGGGACCACAGGGTCGTGATAAGCCCGACGTACGAGGACAACTACGGGCTGCCGTTTGACGCCCCGACCAGGACGCACACCATCACGTTCACGTGCACGTCCGGCGGCCTGACCGGCAGGGCGTCGGCCGAGTTCATCCAGGTGAACCCCAACCCGAGCATAAACGTGCCGGGGCTCCTGCGCACCAGCCTGGGCGAGACTGCCAGGTCGCAGCTGGCCAACCTGCGCCTGGCCGGGGACGAGTACTCGCACGACGGCGTACAGTGCCGCTATTACAAGGAGCCGGGGCTGCTGTCAGTCGGCGACCCGGGGTTCGAGGTCACGGGCTCCGTGGGGACGGCCCCCGGCGTCTACAACATCACGTACACGTGCAGCCCGGAGAGCGCCGGGGAGAGGTCCCGCTCCGCCCCGCGCACGGTGTCCGTGCTGGAGAGGGCGGTCCCGGCGGTCACGGGCGCCGAGGATGTCACGCACACCGGCCCCGCCCCGTTCGCCGACACGGTGGGGTGCTCTGGGATATTCGGCGACTCGGAACTGCGCCCCGACATACCGGAGCCCGTCCTGTCCAGCAACATAACGAGGGGCGGCGAGCTGGTGGACCGGGTGGCGGAGGAAGGCGTTTATGAGATCACCTACAGGTGCACAGAGTCGTACCTCGGCAGGGTCTTTGCGTCGGAGACGGCTGCCAGGACCGTGAAGGTGCCAGGATCCACGATCACCCCGCCGCCCCCGGGGCCCGTCCTCACCCTGGGCGCCCCCGAGGTCCACCTGAAGCCTCGCGACACGCACAAGCCCCCCCTCGAGTGCACGCTGGATGGCGCCGCGGTCAACGCCGACATCATGTCCAACGATACTAGCATCAGCAGGATCATAGACGGCGTGCAGAACGTCACGGCGCCGGACGAGGAGGGCGCATACGGCGTAAAGTACACGTGCACGTCCGGCGGCCAGACGGCGGACAACATGCCAGAGTTCAGGGTGGTATCTGACGGCACCGGGCCGGCCGTGGCGGTCAACGCCTCGCTCCCGGTGGTATCCGGCCAGGTGCTGGCCCCGACGGACTTTCCGATCTCAAAGGTATACGCGTGCGTCGACACGTACGACCCGTCCCCGACCATGGAGGCCAACGGGCAGGGCGGCTCGTACATGTCGGGCGGCTTTGTCCCCGGCGACCAGTTCATACCGAACACCGAGGCGCTGGTCTTTGCGTCTATCCGCTGCACCGACGAGGCAGGCAACGTAGGCGAGGGGACCGCGTCGTACACCACCCGGCCCCCTCCCATCACCATGGGCATCGGCGGCTCGCCGGCCTACCTGATGCCGGGTGCGACGCACGACCCGCAGGTCACCTGCACCGTCGGCTCTGATCAGCTGACGGACATGATAACGTCAAGCAGCCCCATCAGCGTGGTAGTGGACGGCAAGCACCAGATAACTGCCCCGGACACCGACGCCGATGACACCACCATAACCTACACGTGCGCTAGGGACGGCCTGGCCACCCAGACGAGGACGTTCCGGGTGGTTACGGACGGCATCGGGCCGGCGCCGCCCACCGCACCCGGCGGCATAGACATTGACTTTGGCACCGCGTATGATCCGGACGACAACAACGTCCGGTGCGCCAGCGACTCGGGCTCGCCGGTCCTGCCCGACGCCGAGTTCAAAATCTTTGACTCTGACGACAACGAGGTGGCGGCCATCACCACCACGACGCCGGCCGGCACGTACGACGTCAACTATACGTGCGTCGACGAGGCCGGGAACGCCGGCCCGGCGGCCACCCAGGTCGTGACGATACGCGACACGTCGGCGCCGTCCGGCCCGGCCACGGCGCTCGTCGGGACGGCCCCGGACGCCTACACCGACACGCCCGCCGGCTATGTCCACGGGCTCACCTGCGAGGAGGACGGCGTGGCAGTCGGCAATGACCGCATACTGTTTAACCCGCCGCTTGCGAACCTGGCCGAGAACGCGAACAACACCGTCACGATCTACTGCCCCGACACGCAGGGGCTGACGTCAAGGGCGTCCAACCAGACGGTCCACATCATATATGACACCGAGGACCCGGAGATCCACTACGGCCGGGAGCTCGCGCTGCTTGATGACACCATCGGGCTGGTCGCGGGCGAGTCGCTGGCAGACCACGTCCGCTGCACGGACAACCTGGACGCGGACCCCGCCGCAGAGTACTCTGATGACAACCTCGTCTCCTACAAGGCGCTCGGCGAGTTTGACGCGTCGTCGCCGCACACGGCCCGCGACATCGACTTCCGCTGCGTCGACAGGGCGGGCAACGACCCGACGGACCAGGACTTTCCGGACCCGGCCTCGCTGCTAAAGTACGTGCGCACCGTAAAGGTGTACCCGGCGGAGCTGGGCATAGCCCGCGGTACGGACGGGGACGGGGCCCGGTACGGCGAGACCCTCTACTACAAGCGGGGCGCGGCGCTGCCCGGCGGCCTTGCGGTCTGCGGCGACGGCACCCTGGAATACTCCGTGGACGGCTCCGGGCCGTACAGGGGCGGCACCGACGGCAGGTACGTGCTGGACCTTGCGTGCACCGACGAGCTTGGCCGCGGGTCCGATACCGTCCGGTATGTCGTCTACGTGGACGGCGTGCCGCCGGCGCCCCCGACCGGGGTCGTGCCGGCGCACTCCCTTGATGTCGGCGAGGAGTTCGTGCCGCGCGCGGCGCGCGGCGCCGCCGCGTGCGAAAAGGCCGTGGATCCAGAGTCACCCGTGGTCCTGGCCAACGTGACGCTGGATAGCGGCGGCGCGGTGGCCGCGATCGACACCCTGAGCGAGGGATCCTATAGGATCAACTATACGTGCGTGGACGGGGCGGAGAACCGCAGCCCGCCGGTCACGCAGGCCGTCACGGTCAAGGCGGCGCCCGGGCGGGGCTCGGACCCCGAGATCACCGGCACGGGGGTGATCCACTTCAGGCAGGGCACCACGCCCGAGCCGCACGGCCTGACGTGCTCGGACGGAGACGCCGACCTGACGTCCACGATCACAGGCGACATCACGGTCGACGAGAACACGCAGGATGGAAACGCCACCGTCACGTACACGTGCACCGACGAGCGCGAGTCAAAGACCGATACACACAAGATAACCTACATAGTCGACGGGACGCCGCCGGTCATCTCGCCGCCGACGGGCACCGTCACGCTGGAGCTCGGCGAGACGTTCACCCCCGAGGACCCCACGTGTACCGACCCGTACCCGCGGGCCGAGATTACCCAGATAGACAGGGCCGGCCGCCCCGCCGTCGAGGCCGCGCTCCTCTCAAAGGCAGAGTCCGAACCGGAGATCACCTACGACTGCGAGGATGCAGTCGGCAACCCGGCCATCCAGTCGGTCCGCACGTTCGAGATCCGCGACACGACGGCGCCCGCGGCACCCGTCGTCTCCCGCGCGACCGTCACGGTGGCAGAGGGCGCCATGCTGGATCTCGGGGTCGTCGCGTGCACACAGGATGACGGGACGCCGGTCTCGCTCCGGAATGTCACCACGCTGGACAACAACCCCCACACGGGCCCCATAGACACGTCCGTGCCGGGCACCTACGTGGTCACGTACACGTGCAATGATGCCAAACTTGCCAGCGAGCCGGCCCAGCAGACCGTCACAGTCGACCCCGCGCCGGGCAGGGGCGCCGACCCCGAGATCACCGGCGTGGATGTCATCCACTTCAGGCAGGGGACGGCGCCAGAGCCGCACGGCCTGACGTGCTCGGACGGAGACGCCGACCTGACGTCCACCATCACCGCCGACAGGGTGGTCGACTCAGCCACCCCGACCGGCAACGCCACCGTCACGTACACCTGCACCGACGAGCGGGAGTCAAAGACCGACACGCACAAGATAATCTACATCGTGGATGGGACCGCCCCGGTGATATCCCCGCCGACGGGCACCGTGCAGCTGGAGCTCGGCGGGACGTTCTCCCCCGAGGACCCCACCTGCACCGACCCGTATCCAGAGGCAAAGCTCGAGGTGGCCCGGGCCGGCCGCCCCGCCGTCGAGGCCGCGCTCCTCTCAAAGGCAGAGTCCGAACCGGAGATCACCTACGACTGCGAGGATGCAGTCGGCAACCCGGCCATCCAGTCGGTCCGCACGTTCGAGATCCGCGACACGACGGCGCCCGCGGCACCCGTCGTCTCCCGCGCGACCGTCACGGTGGCAGAGGGCGCCATGCTGGATCTCGGGGTCGTCGCGTGCACACAGGATGACGGGACGCCGGTCTCGCTCCGGAATGTCACCACGCTGGACAACAACCCCCACACGGGCCCCATAGACACGTCCGTGCCGGGCACCTACGTGGTCACGTACACGTGCAATGATGCCAAACTTGCCAGCGAGCCGGCCCAGCAGACCGTCACAGTCGACCCCGCGCCGGGCAGGGGCGCCGACCCCGAGATCACCGGCACGGGGGTGATCCACTTCAGGCAGGGCACCACGCCCGAGCCGCACGGCCTTGCCTGCACGGACGGCGGCGTGGATCTGACATCCACCATTACCGCTGACAGGACGGTCGACGACACCACTCAGACGGGCAACGCCACCGTCACGTACACCTGCACCGACGAGCGCGAGTCAAAGACGGTGACCCACAAGATAATCTACATAGTCGATGGTACGGCCCCGGTGATATCCCCGCCGACGGGCACCGTGCAGCTAGAGCTCGGCGGGACGTTCGAGCCAGAGATGGTCACCTGCACCGACCCGTACCCGCGGGCCGAGATCGCGAAGATCGACAGGGATGGCCGCGATGCCGTCGAGGCGGCACTCTCCTCCAAGGCAGAGTCCGACCCGGTGATCACATACGACTGCGACGACGCCGTCGGCAACCCCGCAACCCAGTCTGTCCGCACGTTCGAGATACGCGACACGACGGCGCCCGCGGCACCCGTCGTCTCCCGCGCGACCGTCACGGTGGCAGAGGACGCGATACCCGACCTAGGCGATGTCACGTGCGCTCAGGATCGCGGCACGCTGGTCTCGCTCCAGAATGTCACCACGCTGGATAACAACCCGCACGCCGGCCCAATCGACACATCGAGGCCCGGCACCTACGAGATAACCTACACGTGCCACGACGCCAAGCAGGCCGGCGAGCCGGCCGTGCAGACGGTCACCGTCGAGGCGGCGCCCGGCAGGGGCGCCGACCCCGAGATCACCGGCAGGGAAGTAATCCACTTCAGGCAGGGCACGGCACCGGATGCACACGGCCTGACGTGCGCCGACGGCTCCGTCGACCTGACCGGGACGATCACCGGCGATATCACGGTCGACGAGAACACGCAGACGGGCAACGTCACAGTAACCTACACGTGCACCGACGAGCGCGAGTCAAAGACGGCAACCCACAAGATAACCTACATCGTGGACGGGACGGTCCCCGTCATATCCCCGCAGACGGGCACCATCCAGCTGGAGCTGGGCGAGACGTTCACGCCCGAGATAGTCACCTGCACCGACCCGTACCCCCGGGCCGCCATCTCCAATATAGAGAGGGCCGGCCGCGATATCGTCGAGGCGGCACTCTCCTCCAACTCAGAGTCCGAACCGGAGATCACCTACGACTGTACCGACGCAGTCGGCAACCCCGCCGTCCAATCCGTCCGCACCTTTGAGATACGCGACACGACCCGGCCCGTCATCACGTTCTCGCACGATATAAGGGAGGTAGAGTTCAGAGGCGCGTACGAAGAGCCGGCCGCCACGTGTACCGACCTGCCGCGTCCCGCCAGCAGTGCGATCCCCAACACCGGCGAGACAGTCGACACGGGCGCGGCCGGCACCTACACGGAGTCCTATACATGCGACGACGGGATAACAGGCCCGGTCACCGTCACACGCGCCGTGGTCGTGAACGCCGCCCTCAACACGCCCCCCGAGATACTGCTCAACTATATGAACAACTCGAACGTCGAGGTGGGGACGGACCCGACGGCCACCTGCAGGGACGCCGAGGACGGCGACAGCCCCGCCGCGCGCACGGGCGGGGAGGGCTTTGACGTCGACGACGGCACGTTCGGCTTTGCCGAGGACTCTCGCGCAAAGCCCTACACGTTCACGTACACGTGCACCGATACCGGCGGCCTGACAAACTCGACTACCGGCGTGATCACCCAGGTCAGCGACGTCCCGCACCTTGCCATCACGGCGTTCGACTATAACGCCGACGGCAAGATGACCTTTGCCGCCCTGGTCGACACGTTCCACCGCCTGAACAACGACTATACCCAGGAGGATCCAAAGTGCTACCACCACTCCGTCGGCGAGATCCAGCGCGACACGGAATACATACCGGAGATAAGCGACAAAGTCAAGGAGGCCATCAGGGACGATCTGGGCCCGCACGACGTCACCCACACCTGCACGGTCGACGGCAGGTCCAACACGCTGGTCCACACCGTCTATACCATCTCTAGGGACCTGCCTGCCATCACCATCCGCCCCGGCCCGGAGGCGATCCACGCGCTCGGCGATATATTCGAGCCCCTCTCAACGTGCTCGCCGCTCTTTGGCGACGACCTGCCGCTTGAGCCCTCCATAGTGGACGTGGACGGCACGGAGGTCGGCGCGATCGACGAGTCGACCCCGAGGGGCAAGTACGTGATCACCTACTCTTGCACCCAGACCATAGAGGAGACTGACCACCACGAGCGCGTCACGATCGAGGCCGCCGCCGCCATGCTCACGGTCGACGTGACAGAGCGGATAAAGCCCAGGCTGGTTGTGCCCAACGACAGGATCGTCCACCCGCTCGGCGAGGCCCTTGATCTTGCGGCCATCGGCGTCACGTGCGCCGACGGCGAGGGATCCGCCACGCTGGAGCACGACCCGCCGATCACCGCATCGACCCCGCCCGACGCGATAGACGTGGCAGTCACGTGCACCGACGAGTCGGGCAACTATGTGAGGAGGACGGTCGAGGTCGTCATAACCGACATGGACACGCCGCTGATCACGCTGCTCGGGGATCCGGTGATCACGTCCGAGGGCCACCTCTTCCGCGACCCGGGCGCCTCGTGCACCGACGTGCAAGACGGCCGGCTCGGCGTCACGACCGAGACAACGCGCTACGGCACGGACGGCGCAGCCGAGATCGGCGAGCCGGGCAGGTACGAGATGACCTACCACTGCACCGACTCTGACGGCAACAAGGCAGAGCCGGTCACGCGGACCGTCCACGTCGGCAGGGTCGGCGACGCCCTGCCCCCGGTGATCAGCATCAACGGCTTCTCCACCACCATGATAGAGACCGGCGATGCGTATCTTGACGGGGGTGCCGTCTGCAGCGACGCCAACTATGGGGACCTGCCCGTCGTGGTGCGCGAGGAGGTCGACGCGGCAAGGCCGGGCTCGTATTCCGTCACCTACACGTGCACCGACGGCACGTTCACCAGTACGGCCAAGAGGACCGTCGACGTGGTGGCCGAGGTGCCCGAGGATGTCACGCCCCCCGAGATCCGGATACCTAGCGGGTTCGAGGAGTTTGCCGCCATGGATACCGGCTCTACGCAGACGGCCGGCCCCGTGGGCGCGCTGCCCCCGCCCGGATCCACGGCGGCGGGCGGCGCGACGGGCATCATCGATCCTGCCGGCAACGCCACGTTCGCGCCCGCGCCGTCTCCCGGCGGTGCCGCCTCGTCGCATGCAGACCGCCTGCCGCACCGCCAGGGGACAGAGTTCGTGCCCCCGATACTCTGGTGCGTCGACGGGATCAACTATGCCGGCGAGGAGATACGTACGGCGTCAAACTCGTCACACATGATCACCACGTCAACGGCCGCCGGGCATGAAGAGGTCACATACACGTGCAAGGACGCGGCGGGCAACATCGCGACGCAGGTCGTCCTGCGGGTAGAGGTCGAGGAGGAGGGGCGCCCGGCGGCCGCCTCGCTGCACGGATCCAGGACCATCTCGCTGGAGCCCGGCCAGGTATACAGGGAGGAGGGCGCGATGTGCGATGACGGCAGGTTCAACAGGCCCGACCGCCAGCTGCTGCCGGTCATCCAGCCCGGCAGCGACAACCCGGCCGAGTTCTCAAAGCCCGGCAGGTACGAGATAAACTACGCGTGCGAGGCGGCCGGTACCATGTCGGGGATCATCACCCGGATCATCATCGTAAAGCCCGGCGGGTCCAGCGAGGAGGACTGGCAGCTGAACCCCACGTTCGGGCTCTCGTGGCTTGACAACACGCAGGCCGTCCGCGGCGGGTTCTCGTTTGATGGCAGGTACGTTGACGTGACGGACAACTTCCACGCATCGTTCGCAAGGATCGACGCGGCCGTCGGCGAGGAGCACGTCGTCACGGCAAAGGCATATTCAGAGCGGGACCTTGAGCGGTTCACCATATACCTGGGCGTGCCGGACGTCTCGCGCGCGACGGACGCCGAGGCCGAGATCGCCATAGATGTCACCCCGGATAGCGCGGCAGAGTCGTGGTACTCCATACTGGGCACCTCCCACGAGCAGGAGGACCCGCTGGTTGACGTGGACCACACCCGGGCGGAGATACGCAGGGTGGCCTGCAGCCCCGGCTCTGATATCAAGTGCCTCGAGGTCGAGGTGGCGTTCCGCGTCATGGCGCCGCTCTCGTCCGATATAATGGCGATATCGGCGATGGATACGGAGCGCCGCGTCACCGTCACCTATGTGAACGACGGGGTGACGTTCACCGGCGACTCGCTGCTCCCGCCAAGGACCGCCTCGTTCACCTTCCGGGCCGGCAACCAGCATCCGGCGGAGGAGGTCCACCTGGTGCAAAAGGACCGCAGGTACAACGTCTGGGAGGACCAGCACGGGTTCGCCTGGCTGCAGAACCAGTACGGCTCGTGGACGCAGGTCACGCATGCGGAGTTTGAGCGCCTGGCAGATCCTGCCGTCTCGGTGGTGACGCGCCACCACGACTCGTTCGCCGATCTTCTGCGCGCGGAGCAGGAGCGCGCGGCACTAGTATTCAACGCGACGGACCTGCAGCGCGAGGTCGGCGGGTCGTTCAGCCACGACGCCCCCGTCCGGGTTGAAAAGCTAAAGGATCCGGCGATCCTCGAGCGGCTCCACATATCGGAGCTTGCCGCCCTCGAGTACCTGGGCCGGCCCTAGAACCTGCACGCGCGCGCGTACCTGCGGAACCTGGCGTCCGCGTCGCGCCTGCGTATCCTCAGCAGCCCGTCGAGCCCGTACCCCTCGACGGCGAACGACCCCATCACGTTCCCGTACGCGGCCGCCCGCCTCATCGTCGCCAGGCTGGTCGACCCCCTGCCCGCCATGTACCCCATCATCGCGCCGGCAAACGAGTCCCCCGCGCCGGTCGGGTCCACCACCCTGTCGAGCATGACGCCGGGCGCCGGGTACGCCTCGTCCCCGTGGAAGAGGATCGAGCCGTGCTCGGCCTTTTTTATCACCACGTACTTTGGACCCCACTTCATTATCCGCCTTGCGCACCCCTGCAGGTTGTGCTCGCCCGTCAGCAGCCTTGCCTCCTCGTCGTTGATCACCGCCGCGTCGACGGCGCCCATCAGCCTCGTGACCGACCTCCTCTTGTTCTTTATCCAATAGTCGATGGTATCGCACATCGAGAACCTGACCCGGTCGAACTTGCCGATGATCCGCAGGTTCTGGTCCGGGTCGTTGTTCGCAAGGTACACGAACCGGGCCCCCCTGTACGACTCGGGCACCTTTGGCCTGAACGTGCCGAGCACGTTCAGCTCGACCTTTACCGTCGTCCTCGTCTTGAGGTTCCTGCTATACCTGCCGTCGTACCTGAACGTCCTGCCGTCGGCCACCTCGAGCCCCGCAAGGTCCATCCGCTCGGACATCATCCTGATGTGCCTGCTTGGAAAGTCCCGCCCCGTCACCGCTATGAGCCCCGTCCTTGCAAAGTTGCTCGACGATATGGCGGCAAAGACGGCGGCGCCCCCCAGCACGCCCCTCAGCGTCCTCCTCGGGGTCCTTATCGTGTCAAGCGAGGCGGACCCAAACACCACCAGCATGGCGGGCGCCCCTAGCCGCCGCGTATAAATTCGCTCGCCTGCTCCTCGGTGGCGTGGTGCACGAACGGGATCCTCAGCGAGGCGAACAGCACGTCGTACTCGGTGGTGCCAGTTATCACGACGTCGCCTGACGCCTCGCCGCTCTGCTCGTACGTGCCGTCGGCCCTGGCCCCGCCGAGCGGGGGCAGCATGAACGGGTCGAGCCTGCCGCTCCCGACGGCCTCCCCGCCCGATATCACCATGAACTCGGTGCTGCCGGCCGCCAGCGGCAGCAGGGACGGGTTCTCAAACTCGAGCGTGATCCTGCCGTCCTCGCTCTCTGCCACGCCCACCCGTATCTGGGACGCCGACGCGTACTGGGTGTACCCGAACACGGCGACCGACGCGGCCACCAGCACCGCCACCAGCACCTTGCCCCTCCGCTCCATGGCCCCCCTCTGCGCGGGATCCGGCTTTAAGGCGGGGTGGAAAAAAACCGCTGCTTGTTGTGTAAAACTTTTGATCAGATCCGCAATCCCCATCGATCGAGCAGGATAAAGGGCGGGCGGCCCCCACAGGACTGCATGGCACGCGTCAGGGTCCGGGTCGGCGAGGCCGAGGTCGAGGTCGACTCGAGGGACTTTTACGTGGACAACGAGACGGTCGCCGGCGTGGTGGCCGGGCTCTCAGCATCACTCCCGGCGTCCGCGCCGGTCCAGCCGGGGGCCCTTGACGGCCTCGAGGAGGCCGAGGCGTTCGAGCCCGAGTTCTCCGAGCCCCAGAGGATAGCCGCCGCCGACATACGCTCAAAGCTGAGGGTGCTTGAGACCAGCAGCTTCTTCAGCACCCCGCACACGGTCAGCGAGACCGTCGAGCAGCTCCGCGAGTACGGGTGGGCCGCCAGCCCGCTGGACGTCTCAAAGGAGCTCGCCCGGATGGCCTCCAACAGGGAGGTGTCCCGCGGCCGCTCCGGCCCGCATGCAAGCTATGTCACCTGCTAGCCCCTCTTGCACCCGCACTCCCCGTCTATCCTGCCCTCTAGGTGGTCAAAGTGGGCCCCGCACCCCCTGCAGGTGTGGTGCCTGTCATAGTACCCGTCCTCCTCGACGGGCCCGGTCCTGTGGGACTCGAGATCCGTCCCCCCGCACGACATGCAGCGGCACCCGCACTCCATGCCATATATGGGAGGGCCCCCACATACAAACCGTTGGGGGACGTCCCGCCTGAGATAAACGACCACCTGAGGCTCTACGGCAAGGAGCCCTGGGAGGTCTCGTACGGGGAGGAGTGCCCCCTCTGCGGCGACCCCGTCGACGAGTTCAACCTCTGCTCCTGCGGATCCGGCGGTACGTAAGATAGGCCGCCGCCGCCACCGCCGCGGCAACCAGCACGTATACCTCGGGGTCCTCGTCGGGCCCCTCCTCCACGCCGTCGCGCGACGGATCAGCTGCCGGATCAGCTGCCGGATCGATGGCAGGATCACCGGCCTGCAGCACCGCCGTCCCCGTGATCATGATCCTTGAGGCGGATCCTAACTTTGCGGTGATGGTTCCGAGCGACGGGTCCTGCGCGCCCGCGTCCGTCGCGTTGTACCACTCGAACTCGAGCGGCGCGCCGTCGGCCGTGACGGCGTACGGCCCGTCCAGCAGGTCCGTGCTGAACGTCGCCGCGACATAGCCGGCCGCGCCGACGTCGAACGAGACGCTGCCGCCGCGCGCGCCCAGCGTGGGCGCGCCCGACCCGCCCGGGGATATCACCGTGATCGCAAACTCGCGCCCGGCGATCTCGGCCGCGTGCGAGACTGACTGCGCGTCAAGCTCGTACTCTAGCAGCATCCTGCACCCGTGGCACGCGAACCTCCTGTCCTGCCCGGTGGGGATCGGGTCCCCGTTGATGAACGCGTGCTCTGCGCCCTCGGGCATCGTGAACCTGACGGACTCTGGGTACGAAAAGTCCGACGTCCACGTGCCGTCCACCTGCGCGGCCATCCCGGGCACCGTGTACGCGGCGACCACCGCGCCGGATCCGGCCGGTATCAGGGCGCCGCCCGCGTCGGCCGGTATGTCGCCCCCGCCGCCCGCCGTGACAACGGCGCCGGCCGCGCCCTCGATGAACTCGAGGCGCGAGTCAAACGGCGACGGGGCCAGGTGGTGGGAGACGGTGGCCGTCCCGTCCCTGCCTATCTCAAGGTCGATGCGCACGTGCTCCGGGGGAGGCAGCATCTGGGCGTGGACTGCCGGCTGGACGGCGGTCTGGATGGCCGGCAGGGCGGCGGCCAGGACGGCGATCACCAGCAGGAGCGCCGCTGCCCGGTACATCACTCCACCGCTACTTTGAGCATCCTTGCCTCCTCTAGGGGGCAGTCGTTCCCGTCCCTCTTCAGGTTCACGATCCTGTCGGCCACCTCCATCCCGGAGGTGACCTCGCCAAAGACGGTGTACTGCCTGTCAAGGAACGCGCTGTCCTGTACCACGATGAAGAACTGCGAGCCGGCGCTGTCCGGATCCGTCGACCTTGCCATCGAGACGATCCCGCGCTGGTGCGACCTGGTGCTGAACTCCGCCTTGATGGCATAGCCGGGGCCGCCGGTCCCCCACGTCCCCTTGGGGCCGGACTTTGTGTTGGGGTCGCCCCCCTGTATCATGAACCCCGGTATCACCCTGTGGAAGAGCGTCCCGTCGTAAAAGCCGTCCCGGGCCAGCTTTTCAAAGTTGCGCACCGTCTCGGGGGCCAGCTCCGGGAGGAGCTTGAACGTGATCTCGCCGTGGCTGGTGGTGATCCTGGCGGTGGCCAACGGGGCGCGGCCCGGGCGGTCGGCATAAGAGTCTTTTCCGCGGGAACAGGGGGCGGGGCGCGGCGCACTTATGAACTTTTTTTCACGGCGCCGGGGGCCGGACGGCCCGCTCAAGTGTTATATAGAACGCCCGGGCCCGGCCCGGCATGAACCGCGTAAACCAGAGCTCGGTCATCAAGGAGGCAATCAATTCCTATCTCGAAAAGGGAGTCGAGGACAAGCAGGACATCTACACAAAGGTCGTCGACGACCTCGGGGTTCCGAGGCCCACCGTCAGGAGGGTCGCCCGGGACCTGCAGACGGAGCTCATGGCAAAGATCAGGATTCTCCAGGCCCCCAGCCAGCCAAAGCCCAGGCCGGAGCCCGCGCAGGGCGAGTAGGCGGGGACGCTCCCACGCCTTTTTCATTACCGTTATAAGCCGTGGTACCGCGGGGCCCCCCAGATGGGATACCTCCGGAACCACCTGGCCACCGTCTCCACCGGGGCGTTCGCCGCCGTGCTGACGGCCCTCTGGCCGCCCTTCGTGGAGATGGCCCCCCAGCTGGACCCCATATTCCTGATGGCGGTGCCGATAACGTGGTTCATGGCGCTCACCTGCTGGCTGGCCCAAAAGTCGACCGACTATGTGCACGGGGGCGGCCACGCCGGGGACCACGGGGAGGACCACGAGGCGGACCACGGCGGGGACCACGGGGAGGGCGGCCCGGGGCCGGATCTTGGCAGGATCAAGAGCGACCTCTCCGCCGAGCTTGACGAGATACGTGAGGCCTCGCGCCTCAAGGACGGCGAGATAGAGCGCCTCAAGAAGGAGATCTCGAACCTGCAGACGATGGTGCAGATCGAGTCGCTAAAGGCCGAGCTTGCGGACCTAAAGGCGCTAGCCTCGCGCGGGTGAGCAGTGGGCGCACCCCTCGCCGTGCTCTGCCTTGCACGAGGGACAGCTGACGGCGCCCCCGAAGTGGCACCTGCAGCTGCACTCCAACTAGAGCCCCATCCTTGAGGCCAGATCGAGCGTCCCGTCCACCATCTCGTCGATGCGCGCGCGGGCGCCGTCGTCGGACACCTCGCCGTCCTTGATGTCAGAGGTGGTAAGGTACGCCGCCTTTGGGTTCGCGACCACCCTAAAGTACGAGAGCAGCTGCGTTAGCAGCGTCTGCACGTCAGTGAACCCGATGCTTCCGGCCGCCAGTATCGCCATGCCGGCGACCTTGCCCTCCGTCTTTTTGTAGTCGACGTACTCGAACAGGTTCTTCAGGGCGGCGCTGAAGAACGAGTTGTAGATTGGCGTGCCGATTATCCAGACGTCGGCCGCCATGATGTCGGCCGCGGCCCTCTTTGTGGCCTCGTTGTACCCGGCGTCGGCGCCCCTAAAGCACTCCACCTGGCCGTCCGAGAGGTTGATGAACGTAGTGTCGGGGTTCCTTGATCTTGCGCGGTCGTACGCGCGCCTCATCGCCACCTGGGTCAGCGCGTCGGGCCTCGGGCTGCCCGATATCACGACGACCTTCACGCGGCCGCCGTGGGGCGCCGGTAATTTAAACCGGCGCGCCCGGAGTGGCCGCCGACCTTCATGGAGAACCCGGGACTCGATCCCACGAACGACGCATGCGGGCCGGTCACGCGGCTGGCCGTCATGCAGAGCAGGTCCCCCAGGGGCTCGACAGCCCGGGCGGGATGGGGGGGGGGTACCCAGCGTGCCTATGGCCTGCCTGTGCACATGGAATCTGCAGGACCCGGCCCCGGTCCAGAGGCTCCCGGATGTGCTCGAGTGGATGTGAACCCATGCCGGCTTGGCCACAGGCCCGTTTCCGGCCGTCTCGGGCCCCCGTTCGCCCGGCCGTCACGGGGCCGGAATCTGCCTAGGCCGGCCCCCGGCCTTGCCCGCCTGTGCCCCGGCACGGGGGTCATCGCCCCTACCCGATGTCTTAATCTCGGCACATGATGGATCAACCTGTATGGCACAGCTAGTGTATCACGACCCTCATGGGCCTGATCATCTCATGCGAGCTTATATCCCTGATTCCCTTGTCAAACGTGTGAAATTCGTCACAATCGGACTGTCTCGCAAAAAGCACATGTATGATATCCATTATTGACGTAGGCATCAGATCGAATCCCCTGCGCTTGGAAGGATCGTCAAACGTATTTACCGGCGCGCCCGTGTCCCATATAATTTGGTGGGCTCTTAGGAATATGTTCTGCATGTTAATCTTCCATATCGGTAAAAGCCTGACATTTCGTTCTGCCATCATTATTGATACTGCCCCTTTGTATACCAAGCCCCCCTCTTTCCGTGCAATGTCCTCCCTTTCCGCTTTTGATACCCCGATGCCAGTGTTCCTGGCCGCAGACTTTTGACACACTGATAAAAATTCCGTCAACATGGGTGCCGACATCAACAACGTATGTTGTTCCCTCCGCCATTCCGCGAAGAGGCTTATCGTAGATTCTCTTTTACTGGAATTAATGAACAGTCCTCCCAAAATACTTGTATCTAAATAATAGCGTCCCATGATTATCTCTCTGCCATTATCTGATCAAACTCTGAATCGGTGAGCGGCTTGAACTTCCACAGGCTGGTCGCCCCCTTGAACGCATCAGGATTTATCGGGGGGACGCCCGGAAGCCCTATCATCTTTGCGATCTCTGCCCTGATCTCCCTATCGTCTATCTCGGGCGGGCCTCCAGACGCGCCGGTCATCATTTGCAGCCCCACCTTCTTATCTGTATATGGAAGGGAATACACGGCGCTGGCATCTGCGCTCCTCTTCATCATAGCATGCATGACACGATCCATTATGGTGCTCTTGGCGGTGTACTCTGGAAACAGGGAATATACGTCGGCCAGCAGCTCGTCAAGATCTTTGTCCCTGTAATACGAAATGATGGTTTTTACATCGCTGAAGATTTTCGGGTGCATTTCTACAAATATATCCAGCTCTGACCTGCCATGTGGTAGCAGTTCGTATACGTGAGTGTCGTAGAAATCCCCCGTTACCTCCATCTTCACCAGTCCTGCCGCTTGCAGGGACTCTACGTCTGAACGTACATCGTTGCTCCATGCCCCGAACTTGTACGGCCTCCAATCGTCGTACGCGCTGCCGCCCTTCAGGATCAGCTTGCTTGCAAGCAGGCAGTACTTTTGTAGCCGCGTATTGCCCTCTATGCTATCTGATGCCCCGATTATTGCCAAGAGCCACTGTTTTTTCTCTCCGTGTTCCATCGCGACCACGGCTGGGCTCTTTAATAAAAAGTATCCCAAATCCCGTATGCCTGACTTGGGGGCCGGGATCCCGCCATCTGTCTATATCATGCCGCCCGGCCTCGCGTCCCGGTTATTGGGCGTGGGGCATAGAAGGCTTTGATCCCCCGACCTCTAACTCTGGAGCCTGTCGCGCCGTGCTTGCCGGCATGATGCATAATGCCGGCCGAAGGGGAACCTCTCCCCGGAGACCCACGCCATGCCATCCCCCGGATCCGCCATTCCCCGACGGGCCCTCCGAGCCCGTTCCACGGGGTCCCCCGCGCGGGGCCGCCATGAAAGGCGCCGCGCCCCCGGGCTGTATCGGTGGCGGGCTTGGAGGGCTTCGATCCCTCGACCTGTAACTTAGGAGGCTACCACGCTATCCATACTTCGCGCCGTCCGGCTCTGCGCCACAAGCCCGGCGTCCCGTGCGCCGCTGTCCATTTAAGCGTAATTCCCGGTTAAACGTTAATAATCGCCCCCGCGCCCCCCTCCCCCGTGGGCCGGTAGTCTAGCTGGTTAGGATACCGCCTCGACACGGCGGTGATCGTGAGTTCGAATCTCTCTCGGCCCACCACTATCTAAGTGCCCGCCCTGAACTCCTTCTCGACGACGCTCCACGATGACTCTGTCGTGATGATCCCCTCGGCCTCGTACGAGCCGATGCCGCCCCCCACCGCCGCGTCGTACGCGGCCGCGTTGCCCGGCGACTTTTCGATGAAGAACCTGCTCTCGAGCGGCACCTCGGCCCCCGCGTAAAAGACGGCCCTGCCCGGCAGGGCGATGTCGGCAGTCGAGTACTGGCCGGACCCGAGCAGCCGCCCGTCCCCGTACAGCTCGTACGCTATCAGCGATACCGTAAAGGTCTTGTCGCTGGGGTTCCTCACCAGGAACGTGACGTCCAGCTCGGCCCTCCCCGTGGCCCTGTTGACGTCCCCGAGCTCGACGCCTGCCAGCTCCACCTCGACCAGCTCGAGGTCCGCGTTGTCAAGCCCCGCATAGTAGACGATGCCCCCCATCAGGGCCAGCGTCCCGCCCAGCGCCGCGTATACGGTGGTCTTGCTCTGGAGCTCCACGCGTGCCCCCGGGCGGGCGCGACTAAAAAAGGTTCCCTGATACATACATAACAATTGGGGCGCGGCGTCACCCTCGATGGCTGCGCTCGAGCAGGCCGTGCTGACGTGGGCACACCTGGTCTCCGCCTGCGTCTGGGTGGGGGGCTCGATCTTCATCGGCGCCGTCCTCTCCCCCCTGCTGAGGAGGGTGGCCCCGACCCAGGAGGAGCGGATGAGGCTGATGATACTTGTGGGGCGCAGGTTCAACTATTTCGCGGTGCCGGCGCTGGCCGTCCTCGTCGGCACCGGCCTGTACAGCTCGCACGCGCTGCTGGCCAGGCCGGACCTGCTGGCAGCGTCAAGCTACGGCGGGTACCTCGCCCTCAAGGTAGTACTGGTCGCGGCGCTCGTCGCCGCGTACGGGGTGCACGTCTGGCTCGTGCGCGGCAGTGTCGAGGCGCGCGTAATGTCCGGCGCCGTCGCGGGCGCCGAGCTGGCGCGGCTCCGCAAGAGGATAATAATACTGGGCGAGGCGACCGTCGTGATATCCGTCGCGGTGCTGTTCCTGGCGGCGCTGCTGGACGCGGGGGCCTGAGATGGGCCCCGTCGACGGCCTGCTGGTGGGAAGGTTCCAGCCGTTCCACCTCGGGCACCTCGAGGCGCTCCGCTTTGCGCTCGGGCGCGTCTCGCGCCTCTGGGTCGGGATCGGCAGCTCCAACGCGCCCGTCTCGGAGGAGAACCCGTTCACGGCCGCCCAGAGGGCCGAGATGATATCCTCGTCGGTGGGCCGGATGGCCCCCCGGATCCGGACGTACGAGATACCCGACGCGGGGGACCACGGCGCGTGGGCGCGGCAGATAGACGAGATCGTGCCCCCCTTCGGGGTCGTCTTTACCAACGACGGGGAGACGGGGCGCCTCTACTCCGGCAGGGCGCGGGTGGTCCGGATCCCGATGGTGCGCAGGCGGGACCTCTCGGGGACGCGCGTCCGCGCCCTCATCAGGTCCGGCGGCGCGTGGGAGGGGCTGGTGCCGCCCGGCACGCGCGGGGTCGTCGCAGGTGCCACGGGCCGCCGGGCCGGCCCCTAGTTATAAATACACCCGGGCCTGCCCGCCCCCCGTGGAGTACCTCTCGATGCTTCCGGGCCCGACCAACGTGCCCAACCGGGTCATGCGCGCCATGCTCGCCCCGATAATCAACCACCGCAGCGCCGACTTTGTGGACCTCTACACGGACGTGGTGGCAAAGACGCAGGCCGTCTTTGAGACCAAGAACGACGTGGTGGCGCTCTCCGCGTCGGGGACCGGCGCGGTGGAGGCCGGCGTGGTTAACATGGTGAGAAAGGGCGACAAGGTGATAATACCGGTTAACGGCGAGTTCAGCGGCCGGCTCGCGCAGCTGATCGAGGGGCAGGGCGCCGAGACCGTGCGCCTCGAGACGGAGCCGGGCAGGAACGCCACGTTCGATCAGGTAAAGGAGGCCTTTGACAACAACAAGGACGCGGCCGCGTTCTACGTCGTCCACAACGAGACGTCCACCGGGACGATGGTCAGGTACCTTGACAGGGTGGCCGACCTGGCGTCCAGGAACGGCGCGTTCTACGTGGTGGACTCCGTGTCGCTGCTCGGCGGCTCGCCGCTGCCCGTCGACAAGTGGGGGATCGACGTCTGCATGACGGGGGCCCAGAAGGCGGTGGCCGCGCCGCCCGGGATCTCGCCCATATCGGTCAGCCCCAGGGCGCGCAAGCGCATGGAGGAGAGGCCACCGTCCACGATGTACTTTAACCTGCCCCGGTACTTCAAGTACTACGAGGAGTCGCGCCACACGCCGTTCACGCCGGCGCTCCCGCTGATGTACGCCTACAGGGAGGCCCTCTCCATCATACTGGAGGAGGGGCTCGAGAGGGTGTTCGCGCGCCACAAGGCGTGCTCGGACGCGCTGTACGCCGGGCTCGGGGCGCTCGGCCTCGAGCCGTTCGCCCGGGAGGAGGACCGCTCGGTCTCGATAGTGGCCCTCAACTATCCGGAGGGGCTAGACGACGCAAAGTTCCGCGGTCTGCTGGCCTCAAAGTTCAAGGTGCTGGTGGCAGGCGGGTTCGGGAACCTCAAGGGCAAGGTGTTCAGGGTCGGCTGCATGGGGGAGGTCGGGCCGTACCACGTCATGCGTACCATATCGTCGGTGGCCGCCGCCCTCGCCATGATGGGGGTAGGCGCCGACGCGCAGGCCGGCCTGCGCGCGGCCGAGAAGGAGCTGGCGCCGCTGGCTCCCTAACTTAATATAAGGAAATCCGGGGGCCCGCGCCCGTTGCCGTTTGAGAGGAACTCTCTGATACTGGTGGACTATACGGCGCGCGTAAAGGACACCGGCGAGGTGTTCGAGACGACCCGGGGGGACGTGGCCCGGGAGCACCTGCCCGACGGCGACGCGGGGCAGGGCCCGCGCCTGGTCTCGATCGGGGGGCGCTCGTACCCGGTGCTCTCGGGGTTCGGCGAGGCGCTGGCCGGCGCGTCGGTGGGCGAGTCGATCACGGTGGACATCGAGCCCGAGAGGGGGTTCGGTGCACGCGACAAGAAAAAGGTGCGCATGATGCCGCTGCGCAAGCTCGGCGATGACGCCGAGACGGCCGAGGCCGGCGACAGCGTCGAGGTGGACGGGCGCAAGGGAGTCATCAGGTTCGTCGGATCCGGCAGGGTGCAGGTAGACTTTAACCACAGGCACGCCGGCAAGACCCTCACGTTCGAGGGTACCGTGACGGCCCACCTCCAGTCCGCCGAGGAGAAGGCGGGGGCGATCCTTGAGAACAAGCTGCAAAAGGGGATCACGTTCAAGCTGGAGGGGGGCGGCCTCGAGGTCGAGATACCCGCCGAGATTGCCGGCGCCGACGACCTACAGACGAAGAAGGGGATGGCCCGGGCGGACATCTTCCTCTTCGTGCCAGAGCTGGAGAGCATCACGTACCTTGAAAAACACGTTAACGCAAAGGCGGCCCGAGCAGCCGGCGCCGGCGGCGCCGGGGGGCAGGCAGATCCCCCGCAGGAGCACGACCATGATCACGACCACCCCCACGACCATGATCACGCGCACGACCATGATCACGCGCACGACCATGATCACGCGCACGACCATGATCACGCGCACGACCATGATCACGTGCACGACCATGATCACGTGCACGACCATGATCACGACCGCCCCCCGGACGGTACCCCCAAGCAATAGCGTGCCTGCCCCTAGATGACGCCCGTCTCCCTAGCCAGCCTCTCGGCCGCCCGCCTGCCCGGCCTCTTTTCTGCCAGTATGGTGTGCCTCCCCGGGCGCAGCGACTGCGCCGTCACGACCGCCTCGACCACGTCGGCCGCCGAGACGCCGACCTGCTCCGCACTGGTGGGCGCGCCCACGTCGCGCAGCGCGCGCCTGACGCGCCGCCAGTCGCCGCCCTGCAGCCTCGACATCATTATCGACCCGATGCCGCACTTTTCCCCGTGCAGCCCCGCGCCGGGCGCGATCCTGTCCAGCGCGTGCGAGAAGAGGTGCTCGGACCCCGAGCACGGCCTGCTGCTGCCCGCTATGCACGATGCCACGCCGGCGCTTATCAGCGCCTCGACGACGACCCTGGCGTCCGTCCCCTCCCCGGCGAACCTGCGCGAGTTCTCCATTATGATCCGGGCGCTCATCGCAGCAAGGTCCGCCGCGTACCTCCCATAGTACTCGCCCCTCGCGTGCCCGAGCTGCCAGTCCCTGACCGCGACCATGTTCGCGACAAGATCCCCGCACCCGCTGGCAATCAGCCTCGCCGGCGCCCCCCTTATCACACGTATGTCCACAAAGACGCCTGTCGGCGCCGTCGCCACCATCGAGTGCGGCCTCCTCCCCGCCACCGACGCGAACGGGCTTGCAATCCCGTCGTGCGAGGCGGCCGTCGGCAGGCTGACAAACGGGATGCCGAGCCGGTGCGACGCCAGCTTTGCGGCGTCGACGGGGCGCCCGCCCCCGACGCCGGCCACCATCGACGGGCGGAACCGGCCCACCTCCCCGGCGAGCCGGCGGAGCGGCCCGGGCCTGTTCTCCCCCGCCTCGTGCCAGCGGGCCCTTATCCCGAGCGCCCCGAGCGAGGCCTCGATCCTGCGCCCCAGCCGCCCCCTGGCCCCGGGCCCCGAGACGAGCGAGATCCGCCCCCCGCAGCCCAGCCTCCGCACGAACCTGCCGAACCCGGCCAGGTTCCCCTCGCCTATCTCTATGAGCCTCGGGAGCTCCATCCTGTGGGGTCTCACGCCCCCCGCCCCCGGGCCGGGGTATATTATCTAGGATCAAAAACTTATTTAAGCGGTGCCCCCCGGGGTGGGCATCCTAACGGGTGAAGCAGTTGAATAACAAGGTAGAAGAGAAGATACTACACGGAACCACGACGGTGGGGATAAGGGCCTCTGACGGCATCGTCCTCTGCGCCGACATGCGGGCGAGCGCCGGCTATCTGATAGCCAACAACAACACGATGAAGATCCAAAAGATCGACCACCACGCCGGGCTCACCCTGGCCGGCGGGGTCGCCGACGCCCAGAACATAGTCGACATACTCAGGTACCACTCGAACCTGCACAGGGTCCAAAAGCAGTCCCCGATACCGATCCGCTCGCTTGCGCGCCTCTGCTCGCTCATATTCCACCAGAACCGCGGGTACCCGTTCATCGCCGACATACTGGTCGGCGGCCACGACGGGGGCGGCCCCTCCCTCTACAACATCGACATGTTCGGCTCCGTCGAGGAGAAAAAGTTCGTCACCACCGGCAGCGGCTCGCCGGTCGCGTACGGGCTGCTCGAGGAGAGGTACGAGGAGGGGATGGCGCTGGACGCCGCAAAGAGGCTGGCGCTCGAGGCCGTGAGGGCCGCCATCACGCGCAACATCGGGACGGGCGACGGGATCAACGTCGCGCTCGTCGACAAGGACGGCTACCGCCTCCTGGAGGGGGAGCGGAAGAGGGCCGTCATAGAGTTATAGTGGTATAATGCAGAGAAAACCGCGCCGCGACGCACCGAGGGAGCAGAACATCATGGCCACGATACTGCGCGGCCTGCCAAAGGAGTCGGCCGTCTCAAAGATCGAGTACGAGGGGCCGCGCATCGCGCTATATACCACAAAGCCGCGGTTCCTGATCGAGAAGAGCGAGACCGTCTCGGGGCTGGTCAACGCGGTGAAGAAGCGCATCGTCGTGCGGACCGACCCGGCCGTGCGAAAGCCCGAGGACGAGGCGCGCAAGGCGCTCACAGAGATGGCGCCGCCGGAGGCCGGCGTGCAGGGCGCCATATTCGACGCCGCCATAGGCGAGGTCTCGCTCGAGGCAAAGCGCCCCTGGCTGCTGCGCGACGGGTCCGGCTTTGACATTGCGGGCGCCGCCGAGCGCACCGGCTGGATGATCCGCGTCCGCAAGGCCACCACCATCCAGTCGCGCACCCTGCAGGTGATAAACTCGACCCTCAAGATGCACGCGGCTGACCGCGCAAAGCAGCTGCGCCAGATGGGCGACGAGATATTCAGGCCGCGCCTGACCGACCGCACCGAGATATCGCTCTACACGCTCGGCGGGTTCGGGCAGGTGGGGCGCTCGTCCATGCTGCTTGCCACCCCCGAGAGCCGCATACTGATCGACTGCGGGATAAACCCGGGCGCCCGCTCGACGATGGACGCGTACCCGCGCCTTGACTTTGTCGGCTCGACGCTCGCCGAGATAGACGCGGTGGTCATCGGGCACGCCCACCTTGACCACACCGGGTTCCTGCCGGCCCTCTGCAAGTACGGGTACCGGGGCCCCATCTACTGCACCGAGCCGACGCTCCCCATGATGAACCTCATCCAGCTTGACGCCATAAAGGTGGCCGCCGCCCAGGGGAGGAGCCCCATCTACGCGGAGCGGGACGTCAAGCAGATCATGCGCCAGGCCATCACCATCCCGTACGGGACCGTGACTGACATATCGCCGGACGTCAAGCTGGTCTTTGCCAACGCCGGCCACATACTGGGGTCGGCCATCTGCCACTTCCACATCGGGTCGGGCAACCACAACTTTGTCTACACCGGCGACATAAAGTACGGCAAGAGCATCCTCTTCGAGGCGGCAAGCTGGAACTTTCCGAGGGCCGAGACCCTCCTCATCGAGAGCACCTACGGGCTCAAGGAGGACATACAGCCGAGCAGGGAGGAGGTCGAGTCGGCGTTCATCGTGGCGGTCAACAGGTCGCTGGCCGAGGGCGGCAAGGTGCTGATCCCGATACCGGCCGTCGGCCGCGCCCAGGAGATAATGATGGTGATCGACCACTATATGAAGCTGGGCAAGATCATAGAGGCGCCCGTATTCACCGAGGGGATGATATCGGAGGCGTCGGCGATCCACGAGTCGTACCCAGAGTACCTCGCAAGGGAGCTGCGCCAGAAGATACTCGAGACCGACGACAACCCGTTTGACTCGGAATACTTTACCAACGTCGAGCACGCCGACGACCGGGAGGAGCCGATGAGGGAGGACTCGCCGTGCATAATAATGGCCACGTCGGGCATGCTCGAGGGCGGCCCGGTCCTCGAGTACTTTAAGAACGTAGCAAAGGACAGGAAGAACAAGGTGCTGTTCGTCTCGTACCAGGTCAACGGCACGCTCGGCAGGCGCGTGCTGGATGGGTCGAGGCAGGCCGTCATGGCCGGCAGGGACGGCAAGGTCGAGGCCGTCACGATCAACTGCGGCGTGGAGCGCCTTGACGGGTTCAGCGGCCACAGCGACTACAACCAGCTCATGTCGTTCGTGCAGCGCCTGCGCCCAAAGCTGCGCAGGGTGCTTGTCAACCACGGCGAGCGCAAAAAGTCCGAGAACCTGGCGGCCAACATACGGCGCGTCTACCGCCTCCCGGCGCACTATCCGCAGGCGCAGGAGGCAATACGCCTATTTTAGGTCGTACTCGGGCTTCCAGATCCGGACGCCGGACGGCGCCACTATGATCCTCTCCTCGCCGAGCCTGGCGATGTCGGCGCCCGACGACTTTGCGATCCCGTACAGGTCCTCGACCACCTTTCGCAGCTGCGCCACGTCCTTCTGGGCCAGCGGGGTGACCCTCAGTATCAGGATCATCCCCTTCTTGATGTCCTCCCGGATCGAGTGGACGTCGCTCGGATCCCGTATCGTCATGGCCTTGAGGTACGTCGGGCTCTCCTGCCTCTGCATGCCCCGGGGGGCGCAACGCCTACACTAATACTCTTTCCCCGCCGGTCACGCCTGTATCCGGAGCCCCTCGTAGGAGGACGCCCCCGCGCGCCCCACCACCTCCTCGCCGGACTCGGCGCCCCTGTAGGCGACGGCCCCCTCCCCCGGCGAGTCCGAGTACCTGAGGGTTATCGAGGCGGCAAGGCGCACGTGCCGCGCCGCCGTCCCGCCGCGGAGCACCGAGACGGGGCCCACGTGGTCGCGCGCCTCGAGCAAAATGTCGGCCGGGAGCGCCAGCGCCGATATCACCCCGTTCTCGTCCCTGTCGCGCCCCACCACCAGCTTTGTGGATTCGTCCATGCGGAAGTGGCGCCCCACCTTTAGCAGGTCGATGTCGTTGATGCTCGGCGTCCCCGTGTGCTCGAAGAGGTCGGCCGTCTTTGCGCCAAAGTTCCTGTCGGTGAGCAGGCAGCCGCCGCCGGCGCTCGGCGGGTCCGGTATGCCGTACTCGGACGCCATGCGCAGCTGGCTCCTCCTTGACCTGCCGCGGATCATCCCCATGTCCTCCCTCCGTATCAGGCCGTCCCTCTCGGGGTCCGTCGCCGGCAGCAGCCCGGCCGAGAGCGGCCTCACTATCCTGCCCTCGAGCCCCGACTCCTTTTCTATCGTGCGCAGCGCCGGCCCGTGCTGGCTCATCGGGCGCTGCCCGAGCACCTCGCCGGATATGACGAACTCCGCGCCGATCTCCTCCATGTGCTTTTTTGCCTCCCTGAACATCATCGCCCGGCAGTCGATGCACGGGTTGAACCCGGCGCCCCTGCCGTGCTTTGGCTTCTTTAGCATCTCGACATAGTCGGCGCCGAGGTAGACCGTCTTGAGGTCCACGCCGAGCTCGTCGGCGCGCTCGCGTATCTCAAAGCCGCACCCCCTCCCGCAGTCAAAGTCGCAGAAGGGCGTCTTGATGGCCACCGCCGACACCTCGAACCCGCGCTCCTTCATCATGCGGATCGCCAGCTGGCTGTCAAGGCCCCCGGACAGCAGCGCCACCACCTTCTTCATGGGGCGGCCCCCCGGGATCCCCATATAGAAACTTTGCACACATATTGCGGGGGCCCCCGGGGCCACCCGTGGACGGACGCAAGAGGCGCCTGCTCGGGCGTGCCAAAAGGGCCGGGTTCGGGGGCCTGGCGGCGCTCGAGCCTGAGAACCTCTTTTACATGACCGGGTTCTGGGGCGAGGCGGCCGGCCTGCTCACGCCCGAAAAGTCCCTCATCATCGCGCCGGGGCTCGAGGTCCCGAGGGCGAGGGCCGAGGCGCCCGGGTTCGAGGTGGTAGAGGCGCCGCGCGGCTCGGGGGTAGTGCCGGCCCTTGCCAGGGCGGCCGCCGGGGCCCGCCTCTGCACCGACTGCCGCGGCCACGCCGATCTTGCCGCCCTGAGGAGGAGGTCGCCTGGCGCGGCGTACCTCCCGGCCCCGTTCGAGGAGTGCCGCGTGGTAAAGGACGCCGGCGAGGCGCGCGCAATATCGGCCGCGTCGCGCCTGGTCGACGAGCTGTTCGGGGACTGCGCGGGGCTCCTGCGCGAGGGCGGGCGCGAGTCAGAGCTGCAGTCGGAGCTGATGGCGCGCGCGGCCGCGCTCGGGCTGCACGACACCGGGTACCGCCACACGCTCAACCCGCTCATCGTCGCCGGCGGGCCCAACGGGGCGCTGCCGCACGCGCAGCCGGGGCCGCGCAGGTTCAGGAGGGGCGACATGGTGGTTGTGGACATAACCCTGAGGCGCGCCGGCTATATCTCTGACGCGACGAGGACGTTCGCCGTCGGCAGGGCGCCGCGCGAGGCGGCCGAGTCGTACGCGGTTGTGAAAGAGTCGCAGCGCGCCGGGCTGCGCGCGGCGCGCGCCGGCGCGTCCTGCTCGTCCGTCGACGCCGCCTGCAGGGGAGTGATAGAGGAGTCGGGGCGCGGCCCGCTCTTCATACACTCGACCGGCCACGGCGTCGGGCTCGAGGTGCACGAGGCGCCCGCGATATCTCCGGGCGCGCGCGGCCGCCTGCAAAGGAACATGGCGATCACCGTCGAGCCGGGCGTCTATGTCGAGGGGAGCTACGGGATCAGGATAGAGGATACCGTGCTGGTCGGCTCGCGCCCGCTCCACAGGTTCACAAAGGACCTGGTCGAGGTCTAGCGGCGCGCCGAGAGCACCAGCACCTGCCACGGGAAGGTTATCCTGCCGCCCCTCGTGTACGGGGCGGTCCCCTCCCGCACCCTCTTCCTGAGCTCGGCGACGGCGGGCCGCCCCGCCCCCCGGAGCGCCTCCCTGATCCTGGCCGGCGCGTTCCTCGTGTACCTGCGCCAGTACTGCTCGAACGTGCCCGGGCTGTACCTGAAGACGTGCTCCCTGACCACTACGCGCGAGAACCCGGCCCCCCTCACGGCGGCGGCCAGGGCGCCCCGCGTCCCGTACCTGTCAAGCCTCGGCGCACCGGGCCTCGCGATCCCGGGGATCAGCTCGGCGGCGGGCCCCAGAAAGCTCGTATAGAACGGCGTGTCGGCGCCGTGGACGGCGATACCGAGGCGCCCGCCCGGCGCCATGTGCCGCCTCATGCGCCGCAGCGCCCGCCGCGCGTCAGGAAAGAAGAAGAGCGCGTACTGGCACGTGACGGCGTCGAATCTGGCGCCGAGCCGGACGTTCTCCGCGTCATAGATTGCAAACGAGACGTTCGGGGCGCGGCACGCCCTGGCAGCTATGCGCAGGGCGCCGGCCGACGCGTCGACGCCGAGCACAGAGCCGCCCGGGCCGGCAGCCCTTGCCGCCTCGCACGTGACGGCGCCCGTCCCGCACGCCACGTCCAGCACGCGGTCGCCCGCGCCTATCCTGGCCGCGCGCACCACCAGCGGCGTGCTCTGGAACGGGCCCGTCCTGGCGCCGGCCCACCTCCTGTGGTACCTTGGCGCCGCCTCGTCCCACGAGGCCATCTCCGATATCTTGTACGCGGCGCCCCCCTGCATCAGGGTCGGGCCGGGCGCGCCCCGTATTAACCTGTCAGGCGCCCCATCCGGCGCGTGATCCCGCCGACTATGAACTCGGCCACCTCGTCCATCCCCGCCACGCCAGAGTCCTCCGTCCCGCCGGCGTCGACCAGCAGCACCCTGCCCCTGGTCCTCTGCCCCGAG
>UYNY03000007.1 GCA_900620265.3 Nitrosopumilaceae archaeon
GGCCGGCGGGTCGGTGAGCCTTGACGAGGGCAGGCCCTTCCACGCGGTCCGCATGGACGGCGCGGAGAGGATCATGCTCTCGGGCGCGCTAAAGCGGCTCTTGGACAGGAGCTGTGGCGGCTATCCGCTGTACCTGAGCCTGTTTGACGATACGGACGGGATGGCGGCAGCCCTGGAGGGCGCCGGATACAAGAAGCGTCCGATGGTTGCCACCCTGGAGGACGACTTTGTGATCCGCAACGGGAGGGGCCGGTTCCTGTCTGAAGAGAAGCTGAGGGAACAGTACCCGCTGTTCGAGTTTTATGGGGGACGGATCCCACTTGAGGAGCTGCGCCTTACGACGCCGAGCCCGACGGGGCCCGGATCCAGCCCCGTCGCGGTGGCGTCGCCGGAGCCGGTGCCGTCAGGCTCCCGTATCCTTGATCCCGCCCGCCGTTCCGGATCACCCGGCGACGCCCTGCTCCAAATCCGCCACATGCCGACCATGGTAGTCATCCTGACAGCGCGGCCCGCCCCCGGCGGCGGCAAGCGGCGGCACCGCAAAACGCGTCATGCCTCCACGGATGTGGCCGGCTAGGTGGACATCTTTACCAGCAGGTCGTTGATCAACTTTTGCTGGACCTCGTTTGCCTTTCTCAGCTTTTCAACCTCGGCCTCCAGCCTGACGATGGCATCGTCCCGCCCCGCCGCCTGCCCCTCCGCCTGCATCCGGGCGGCCGTCTGGCCCCCTGCCGCCTAGGTGATCCACGAGGTCCTGATCAGCGGCTGTGACGGGCCTCTATCCGTGGTTTCCGCGGACACACGGGCGATCCATGCCCCGGGAGGCGGTTCTAGCCGTGCCCAGTCCCGGAAACACCTTCTTGTGCCGGAGTGTGTATATACCCCGCGGCCCGCACCCGCACCCGTGAGGGCGCTGCTCCTGACCGTGCTGTCCGCCGCGCTGCTGTGCGTCATGGCGGCGGAGATGGAGACGGCAGATGCCCAGTTCCCGAGATCCGCCCGGTCGGGGTCGGGCGAGCTGCTCTCCGATGCGCGGTGCCCTGGCGGCCTCCTGTCGCTCGAGTCGCCGCGGGGCGACCTCGTGTGCCTGAGGACGGAATCGGCCAAGAGGCTCGTTCTGCGCGGGTTCGAGCCGGCGTCCCGGGACGCGCTCCTGGAGATCTACAGAAAGCCCGTGCCCCGCATCGGCGCCACTGCGGAGGGGATGGCGGCCGAGAGCAACGGGTTCGCCGTCGACATGTACCGGATCCTCGCAAGGGACGGCGGGAACGTCTTCTTCTCACCCATCGCCGTATACCTGGCGTTCTCCGCGCTGCACGAGGGGGCCGGCGGCGAGACCAAAGAGCAGATACGGCGCGTCTTCGGCCTGGAGATGGACGAGGGGGACCGGCGCGCCGAGGCGGCCGGCCTGCTCTCAAGGCTAGAGGCGCACAACCCGTACTTTGGCATGAACATACGGAGCGCCATGCTGGTGGACGACGGGTTCGAGGTGGACGAGGGCTACGCGGAACTGGCGCGCGCGTACGGCACCCACGTCGAGACCGCGGACGCGGGCTCGGGGGATCTGGCGCGCATGATGGACCGGTGGGCCGGCCACGCCACCCGGGGCGCCATAACGGGGATCTCTGGCGGGGCGGCGGGATCCGCCTCCGTGTTGGCAAGCCCCGCGTACTTTGAGGGGGAGTGGGAGGGGTGGTTCCCGAGGGACGTGGCTCTCCCGGACTGGTTCATCGGCGGCAAGGACGGTGATGCCTCTGAGCCCGATTTCATGAGGAAGCTGTGCGCCTGCTTTTATTTGAAATCCGACGATATTCGCGTAGCCTGGCTGAAATACAGGGATAGCGGGCTGTCCATGTTTGCGGTATTCCATGGATCCGACGGGTACGGCCCGTTCGCCGGCAAGCTGGATGAGATCGAGTCGTCACTCACGGCCGAAAGGGTGATTGAATGGGCATCGAAAACGAGTTTTGCCGCGGATCTGACCCTGACTGTGCCCCAGTTCAGGATGCTGTCCGGCTCTGATCTCCGCGATCCGCTGATCGAGCTCGGCCTTGCCGACGCGTTCGACGAGGGGGCGGCGGATCTTGGGGGCGTGGGCAGTGGCGTGCACCTGGACGGCGTGGTACAAAAGGCCGCCATTGAGACCGGCTGGGAAGGGAGCGTGCAACCTTGGTGGACTAGCACTAACTTCAACATGAACTCCTTTATCGCGCTTCCCCAGTTCTTCTTCGTCATACTGGATGATGCCACCGGGACGATCCTCTTCATGGGCAGGGTGGCGGACCAGACCACGGAGTTTGAACCGGTGTTTCTGAGATGATGGGACTTACCGCCGTTTTCTGTGCGGTCACGCCAACTGTCAAAAACCTCCCCGAATTTAGCTCAAATCAGATGTCAGGATGCATGAAACCTCTGTACCTTCCGCATATCTCGAAAAAAAGTACACCTACAACCGGCATGCCGTCTGACAACGATCAGACTGGTATCCCACCACGTAGGCTGTAGTCATACCATCCGCGCTGCCGAAATCAGGCACGTCTAAAATCATCACAATTCTATTGCTTGGTATATATTGAGGCTTATCTCCTGCCGTGGGAATGTGGGGGCTGTACGTCCAGTACTCGACGGACGGCGGCACCTCGTGGACCAACCTGGCAGAGTATACGGGCAACACGGATGATGATGACAGCACGTGGTCCCGCGAGGTCCTGTCGCTGGGCGCGCAGGAGGGAGGGGCGCTGCTGCGCCTGGCCGCGTACTCGCTGAATGACAGGGAGAAGGTGGAGGTGGACAACCTGGTTA
>UYNY03000008.1 GCA_900620265.3 Nitrosopumilaceae archaeon
GGGACCAGGCGTTCGCCTATCTCGTCCAGATCCAGGACGAGGACAACGTGACGGTCCACCTGGCGTGGATATCGGGCAGCGTGGCACTCGGCCAGTCCTTCAGCCCGTCCGTATCCTGGACCCCGGCGGCCGCCGGCACGTACACTGCCACCACGTTCGCGTGGGAGTCCGTCTCCAACCCAGAGGCCCTCTCGCCCCCCGTCTCGCTCGAGATCACGGTCGGATAGGCATCCGGGATTGACCGGGCACACCCACATGATTTCATGCATCACGCCGGACGTCCTTGCAGCACGGCCGGATCGCATCGCTTAAGCGGCAGCCCCCTTGAGGACCCCCGCGTCATGTACGACCACGATGCCGACCACGTGCACCGGCAGGTCCGGGCGGCCGGCGGCCTTGTAGTCCACACGTCCGGGGTGGCGGTCCCGGGCCGGTCCCCCGTCCCGTAGTCCCCGTCCGGCACGTGCACTGCATTCCTCTGGGGGTTTATCCCGGTGCCGATAACGGCGCCGATCTATCTTGACATACTGGCCGTCTGACCCCGCCCCGGATCCACGCGAGCCGCCCCCCGTGACCCGCGTAGGATTATAAGACAACAGCGGCCCTGACGACTCGTGGCGGCCAGACGCGGCGAAAAAGTGACGGTGGACACCAATGAACCGGTGCTACAGGACGGACACTACTCGTACGACGGGCACGTCGGTGGCGTCACCGGCTGCAAGGTGCCTGATGCTGCCAGGTGGGGCATGTACCTTGCAAAGGGTTCCAAGGCCCCCTGCCTGGTGACGTGCGGCCACGTCGTCCGCTGGAGGTTGGATCCGCCGCAGCCCGGATCCGCCACCTGATCGGGCCCCGGCCGGTCCCCCGGGATCAGAGCCCCGAATCCTTTACCAGGCCTCTTAGCATCTCCTTGGCCCTTTCTTCCACTTCCCATGGTATGGCCTTGGGCATGAACCAGCAGCCCTTCGCCGCGTCCCTTGTGATGCGCTGCAGGTAGCGGATCTTGTCCATGTACATGGCACAGTATGCCCGCTTCCGGACCGATAAAACCATGTGGTGGACGGACATGAAGTTCTGTAGCACGTCCTCCAGCAGGTCTGACGTGCAGGTGCCGTCCGAGTTTTCCAGCTTTGCAAGCTGTGACGCCCAGATTGCCTTCAGCCTGTTCGACGTACTGAGCCAGTTTACATATGTCCGCACATAATACGTGCTCATACCAATCCCAGTACTCCCCAACGCCGTGTACCCGTACACCTTTGGCACAACTCCCGTCTCTAGTGTATATATTGACATGGACGTAGCTATAATTATTATGACTGGCACTACTGTTAACCTAAACACATTCTTTACGTCACTGGGCATTCTTGTCCAAGCGCGTTTTGCGGCATATAAACCGTGATTCCGTGTATCTCCCGCACGGCTCCGGAACCGCAGGACGGCGTTCCGCCACATCCCCGTGCGGCGGGCACGGGAGACTGCATCGATTGCGTGCGGGATCCCGTGGCGGGCCCGCGAGGCCCCGGGTGTGCCCCCGGACACCAGCGGCGGCCCGGACATGACCGCTCCACGACTCATGCAGATCCCACGCCGCGGCACCGGGGATCCAACTGCCTCTTGCCCGCCCGGGACGCAGGGAAAGCACTCATCTCCTTCTCACCACCCGGGGCATCAAAGAGGTGGTGGGATGGCCAGTGGTGGGTCGACCTGCGGGCGCGTCACGGACGGTCCCCAGATGTCCCCGTCCTAGCAGTCTCAAACCATGCAGTATTTGATCACGCCTGCCCCGTGTATCTAAATTCACACAGGCATTTGCTGGCTGGCCATCTTTACGGAATATTGAAATGATATTATTACTATATAGAAAATTATACTGGCAATAAAAAACCCTGTTGCGGCATTAAAATACCTAATAAATTTTTTATTATCAATTTTCTCGTTTTCAATAGATTCCAAATATTTGTTGGATATTTTAGTATAAAATTTAGCTAGATCTGTATCGAAGATGCTGTCACATATGTTACTCAACACGGACCTAGAGATACGTTCATCGGGCAATTCATAATGATGAATGATGTGTGCCATCCTCTTTGTTCTAATTAGATCAAAATATAGCCACAGCGCCGGGACCATTATAAGCAATGCCGCAACAGCAAGTAGCAGTAGATCACTTCCGATAGAATCCAACAGGCCAAATCCTGTAACGACTGCCATGATGATGCCTATGAAGGACATCATCTGTATGGCGCGTTGTTTGATGTTGTCGTTATCTTTGCATATTGCACTGTACTCAAGTCTCAGCTCTTCCAAGTACGCCCTGTATCGGTCTGCCCCCACCATGTTATTTCGGGCTTGGTAGGGGCACGTCATATATAAGTATTTAATGTATGATTTAACTCCAAAATCAGGCATGGGCGGCCCGGATTCATCAAATCCCCAGAGGCAGTGATGCCAAAATTGAATAGATCGCCATCGGGCATTTATCAGCTTCATAATATGCAGCATCACGGGATCTGCACAGATCGGAGGTTGTTGGCAGTCGCCCCGTACTGAAAACCCGGATGCCGAGCCACGGGTATGGTTTCGGATTTATGCGCGGACGGGCGGGGTGTACGGGCACGACGGTCTCCATACACGTGCCGTCCATCCCGGCGCGCCAGCCTGTTACAAAGTCGGCAAGCTTGGCCCTCGTCCTGACGGCGACGATCATCCCGCCCACCATATTTGGGTCGGGGAATATCCCGTACTCGATCCCTCCATAAGGATGAGCGAGGCCTAGCGCGCGCCGCGGCATCTGGCCAAAGCACGATCCCGCCTATGGGGCCCGTCATCGGCCGACATACTCAAAGCCGACATCCCCGTGGGCTGTGGTGCCCGCGCGGCAGTCCGGCCTGTATCCGAGAGGGATGTCCAGTGGCACCAGCACGGCAACCGGGCCGTCGCCGGCGGCCATGTTCTCGACGCGTTCCAAGCCGTGGCTTTGATCGCCAGAGCACCCCCTGACGTGTATGCTGCCACGGACGCGGACCGAGTAACCGCCGGGGGGCGCCGCCGTCCGGCCGGGGACCCTGACTGTGACGCGCAACACACGGCCATGTTCGTCCGTGGGGATGATCTCGGCCCCGTGCACGGTGCAGCCGTCCAGCCGGAGGTTCGCGTTAACCTGGCCCGAGGGCATGCTGCCGCCCAGGTCATATGAGACGACGCTGCCGCTCCGGCCCATCTCCCTTACGTCCATGGACCTGGCACGTATCCACGGGATATAACTGCACCCTGGGCCGCATGGCCCCCCATCCGGGGCCCGTTCCGGCACACTGGCCGCTCCGGGCGGGCCCAGGATCAAGGTGGGACCGGGAATGGATCGGCCGCGCAGGTACGTGGCGGGGCCGTCCTGAATCCCCCGCCCTTTTGTGGGGCCACGGTCGTGAATGATTAAATTATCACGGGCGGACTGGGGCCGTGATGACTGACAAAAGTAATGCGGGGGAGCGGGCCTGTCCAAGATGCGGCGTGAGGCTCATGATATCGGGAAGCAGGACCGCCACGAGCGAACACGATGGGAGGACGCACATGGACGAGATCCTACTGAGGTGCCCTAGCTGCGGGATCCGTGGCTGGGTAGACGCGGGCTAGAAACGGGGCATGCCAATGTTATTTTTCAGGGCACCGTGTGTAGGCGGCGGGTTCACCCGCCCGTCGCGTGCAGAGAGCCGGATTCAGATCACCGACCGGTTTCGGTGGAACACCGCCGTGCGGCGCGCCCGGGGGTACACCCGGCTCCCCCGACAGGTGGTCCGAGCTGCATAAACGCGTATCTGGAGTCATAACGACGGGGCCACGCATAGAGCCGCCCTCACGGTAGTGATCCGGGTGCCTTGAGGGGGGATCCGCGGCCCCGCTAGCTTGGCCTCAAGGCCATCCTCTCACGGATTCTCTTGAGGGTGCCGGCCACCCCGTCATGCTTCTCCAGGATTCCGAGCACGTCGCATATGTCGTCTGGAATGTACCCGTTTAGCGGGCGGCCCACCATGTAAAAGATGCAGTCTGCCACCTTGGACGGAAACGCGTCGGCCATAGCCTCGAGCTCGGCAATCGTGTCGTCCAGAAGGTTGAACTTTCCGCGGTATTTCTTGGCATACGCCAAGTACAGGGATATCTTGGTCTCCCCGTCCACCTTGCTGCCGACGAACCAGTCCGTCAGGTCCTGCTTTGAAAAGACGGGGTGGGTCCACAGCCCCTTGAACCGGCCCACGTCGAACCCCGAATCCTTTTGGATCTCCCTTGCCGCTATGCCGATCTCGAAAACGCAATAATCCACGAGATCCCTCGAGTATTTTTTCTCATCAAGCGAGTCAAGAAAGCCCCCGAAGATGCGCTCGGAGCCGTCCAGACTGTACAGGTATGCCAGAAGGACATGGACGAAGGTGTGTTTGTACATGGCGGACCGTCTCAGTTTCTTGGATATCCCCTTGTTGAGCATGGACTCGTACCAGTCATACAGATCGTAGAATATGCCCTCGTGCAGCCTCTCTGCGTCTCTGTACCCGTCCCAGAACGCGATCTTTGACATCTTTGACTTTTTAAATCCGCGGGTCATCTCAACGGCCCACTCTGGTTCCATTCTGTGCAGCCATGGAAAGTGCGCGCCGATCGCGGAGTGTCTTGACACGGTATGAATCATGGGATTGCGCGCATATTCGTCAAGGATCTCCCGCACCTCCGGGGCAAGGGCTTCCTTCCCGCTCACACCGCAGAGCCACCGCGCATACAGGATCAGCGCGTGGAAAGACAGTCCGTCGTGGCTGTTGATGGACTTGGTTATGGAGTCCATACTTTTTTCCAATGCCTTCCACTCGGCCTCGTCCCTTCTTTCCGGGCGGGCCAGGGCCCGGACGACCTCCCACAGGTCGTCCCTGAACTCCGCGCCGGGCGGCATGTTCAGAAACGCGCCCCTCAGCACGTGGGACATCAGCGCGGTCATCTCCGGCGCCAGCCCGTCGCCTGCCCCCGGCAGGTCCTCCAGGACGCGCCGCATGAGGGACAGGATGGGGCCCCAGCAGATCCCCCTCTTGTCTGATACGGCGTCGTCGATCCTCCTAAAGAACGCCATCTGCACGCGCGGGTCCGCGCCGGCAAGGCGCATGGCGAGCGCGGATGATTCGGCGGGGCGGGCGCGCACCAGGTACGAGAACCCGTGCAGCGCCTCGTCGGGGGATCTGGCGTCCGGCACGTGCTTTTCCATGATCTTGAACGCCTCCTCGGGCGACTTGCCCTCCAGCGGGCCCGGGGCGCGCGCGGGCCCGGTGATGCGGGTGCCGCCCCACCTCAGATACCCAGGATGCGGAACCGGCCTTCCGTCTCTTGCGAGCCTCTGGTAGACGGCCAGCGGCTCGCCGTCAAGCCCGTCCCTTATGCATTCGAGGCTGCGCAGTAGCCATTCATCACGCAGCCTTTCCGGTACTTTGTACTCCATGATCTTTGTGGTTATGGCCCTCTTGACGGGCTCTGGCATGGAGGTAAAATGACTCTTGAGCATCACATAGTGCTCGTGGTACACCTCCCCCTTGCCCACGTACCGCACGGCGTACTCTTCCATCTCGTCCCTGAAGCGGTCGGGGAACGTGTAATACGCGAACATTTCAAGCCTCCTGTATATCAGCAGGTCCTTTCTGCCGATTACCTCCATGGCGGAGCGGAGCCTGTCCGGGTCGTTCATTCCGACGTGGGCCAGGCAGTTCCTCATGTGCGTGACCAGCGACCTCTCAAGGTTGTCAGACAGGTTTTGACCAGATGCCTCTATCGACGGGCGCATGATGCACATGCTCGAGTCGGTTTCATCCACCCTCCCGTCGGAGCCGGCCTTGGCCTTGATGATCCGCTCAAGCAGGTCTGCCAGCAGCCCGAGCAGCGGCAGCAGGTCCTCCCCCATCAGGGCGCCGACAAAGTCCCTGACCGGTATGTTCAGCCAGTCGCCGCCCGGATATTTGTCATAGCTGATGCTGTCGAGGGAGAGGCCGCGGCCGGCGAGATCCGCCGCCAGATCGCGCCGGCCCCCCAGGTAGAGCTTTTCTGCGACGCCGAGATACCACGCCGGGTGGTGTACGAACAGGTCGTGCAGGCCCTCGTGCAGCACAAACTTTGATATTTTTGCCGCATCCTGGACGCGCAGTCTCTTTGCACACCGCAGAAACTCGACGAATATGAGCGGGTCGTCGCGGAGGGTTCTGGGCTTGTACGAGAGGATCACCTCAGTCACCTTGTCGGGATAATGGTCTATGCACTTGTACAGGTACAGGTGGGCCATCCAGTGCTTTTTGCTCTTCGGTCTTGTAAAGAACTTTGCCCTTGCCATGTCGTGCAGCCAGGTATGTGGCAGGTTTTTGACCACGTATGCCTGCGTGGCCCCGCTGGTCATCAGGCCGACAAGCTTTTCAGCGCCGGCCTCGGATGACGGTTCCGATATGATCCTGTCAATCTCCCTGTTGATCATGATCTGTGGAACTGTAATCTTGTGGAGCGCGCCCTCGATATCGGACAGGTGGGCGCAAAGCTCGCTGCTGGAGCCGAACTTCCTCGGATGGGCGATTTTACTGAGCACGGAATACGACTTTGAAAGTAGATCATACTCTGCATCGCGCCCGTAGGACTGTTTGGTGGACGGATCGATGGTATCCAAGAGGAGCTGCCTCCTCCTCTCGGGCTTGAGGCCCTCCTCTGCCTCGTCCGGGCCCTGTGATTCCCTTGCTAGGTGGTCGGTCACGTCCCTGAGGCTGTACGCAAAGTGGCTCGCCCTGTCCGGATAGTCGCTGCTATAATACACGCACAGCGCCCCAAGGTACGCCTCGGCGGCCGTGTCGCTATAGTTGGGGAGCCGGCTTATCAGGTCCCTTTGGATCTGCGTCAGCGGGAGGCCCATCCCGTCGACTGACTGCGGGCCGCCAAAGGGCTCGTGCCGCCTCACGCCGGGTTTCCCGGTCACGCAGCCACCTCTATCCTGAACCCGGGGCTCGACGCGTACGGCGCGCCGGGGGCGGTGCGCGCGTTCTCACCCGAGAGCAGGAGGAACTGGTACCGCTCGCAGGTCTCGATGCACGCGGGTCCTCCCGCCGCGCCCGCGACGCGGCGGCTTGATACTGGCCCCTGGAAGCGCATGGCGGATGCTGAGTCCACGGCGTACGCGGTGCATGGCGAGTCGCGCTCGGCTAGGTGGCTGGGCACGATCCGCGTCGCCCCGAGCCTGTACGCCACCGCGTTACCCGCCGCGCGGCCGCCCCCGGACCTGCGGAGGGTCGTTATCGACCGGGTGTACGCGTCATGCATGCCGGTCGGCATCAGCAGGTGGGTGGTCCCGGAGCCAAGCAGGACGTCATGCAGGCCGTGGACAAGTGACGCGGCCGCCGCGGGATCGTCCCGGACGGCGCCGGGCCGGGTCACGCGGACGGTCCTTGCATCCCCCAGTGTGCGCAGCGCCGCGAGCGCGTCCGCCCCGCGCATCTCCCGCAACCTGCTGCCGATCAGTGCCTCCGTGGGTCCTGGGGACGACCCGCAGAGGGCTGCATCGTGCTCAATGTGGTGCGGCCCGGCGTCGACCCACACCTCGAGGCTGTCGGTGGCCGGGCGCCCCCTCCTGCCGGGAACGCGCCTCCACCCGGCGCACGCGGACGTATTGCACGTGTCATCGATCCGGATCTCATCAAAGATATCCTCGATCTCAAAGCGACCTGCCCGGTTCTGTGGCACGGGGGCAGGACGGGTCGGGGCCTATTAAAGTTATTTGCCTGATCATTCGATACATTACGGTACTGGATCGACGTGCCGCGTGTGGACTAGGACGGATCGCGCGCGGGATCGGGCAAGAAGCTGGCGTGCAGCCGGTTCCTGCACCAAACAACGAGGGCCGCGATCACCTCGCGGATGATCCTCGACTCGGCGACAAGATCCCGCATGGTGAGCCCGCCGTCCGGGGCGCCGTCGTATACGAGCCTCCGGCCGGACGGGTCCCTTTCGATCCAATAGTCGCCGTGGGCCAGGGCGTTCCGGAGGCGGTTGTTCATCAGGGACGCAAACTCACCACACTCGATGGTCTTATCAAGCCTCTTCAGGATGTCGGATATCACTGGAGGCCTCGTCATGCCGAGCCTGGCCGGATCCAGGACCTCGACGAATATCTTTGCGACGAACTCGTACGACTGGATGATATGGTAGAAGATCATGCAGCTTGTCATCTCTTCCCAGTCCGACTCTGACAGCCGGGGGAACGTGTCAGCCATTAGCGTCTTGTATTTGGCGGCATTGTCCCGTGTGATACTGATGTTGAGGAACGTAAAGTTTGTGAGGCACAGTCTGGTGAATATCCTTTCGGCCTTCCGGGAGATGACAGGCGCCTCGCGGAACCATCCATTCTCCTCCAGGTCGTGCATAAGGGACCTTACGATGCGGTCGATCCTGTCTGCCTCGGGATCCATGCGGGCGGGCGGCGGATCCCCCGCTATAAACGCCCGTCCGGACGGGGGCTGCCGGGCGGGACGGACCTTGTGGAAGGCCCCGGAGTGCTCTAGGCCCACACCGGTGCCGTTACGCTAACGCCCATGTGCTCAGGATCCCCGGCGGATCTAGTAGTACGGCACGTAAAAGTACGCCATCTCGTCCCTGTAGATGGGGCCCACGGGTGCAATGCCGCGGCCCTTGGAGGCCTGGTGCCTCTCGAGCGCCTCCCTTATCTCGGGCGTGTCCTGGACGACCTTTACGGCCAGCATCCCGGTGCCCGGATCCCAGAACGTCTCGCACCTGAACGGGAACTTTTCGCTCAGATCCCTTTGGATCTCGACGGCCGCGGCCCTTGCAGTGGCCGTCGAGCTCCAGGGAAAGCTGAGCAAGTCGTTCCCGTTCAGGTGCGAGGTATTCTGGGATCCGGGCACAAGGATGCTGGCAGTAAGGGTCGTCCACGACGCGTCCGGGGTAATGGACGCGCTAAAGGAGCACCAGGCCGCAAAGAACCGCGGCATGGACCCCGTGGGCCCCCTCCTCGAGGGGGATATGATGTATTATTACGTGCCGTACTACTAGGAGGACCATCCGGGGATCCCTCCTTGGAACCCTTCTAGATGGATCCGGACGATCGCCTGGATTTGCATCGTGCTTGGCGTGACCCCGCACAGCTGGAATCTTATGAAAGTATATTAGGGACCATTGAGGTGGGGTTCCCGTGGTGGATCTCGGGTGACGGGGGTAGTACTCAACAGTTTTGGCGGTACCGTCAATTCGAATGCCCCGTATACGCCAATACGTTGTAAGATATGTGCAAGCCTAAACAATGAAAACGGAGGCTCAATGCATCTCAGGTGGACCGGTGATGACTATGAGGGTGATGCAGACACGCTCCACAACGCGTTTCATCTAATCCATTATTTTCTTAATTGCAACGAGTATAATGTTAACGGTTGGCAGGACGCAGAAGGCACAGTATTCTTCGAGTTTCTTACGCTAGCTGACGCAAAAATTGAAGACTTTTTACGCGATGATCTACTCACTACGTCGCTCCACACATCTGCGATCCGTATTGTATCAATAAATCCATTCTGCGAGGGATCGTTATATCACATTGTCAAGCTAAAAATACCCGGCGGCGCCCGCCAATAGCCAGCTCGTACGCTCGATGACACCTTTAGGCCCATCGGAACAGCCATGGGTGGCCCACTGCCTCAAGGTCACGCATCGTGCCAAGGCTCGCTCCGGATCTCAACGACGATCCATGCAGTGACGTGCCCCCGGATCCAATCCTGACCGGCTTGCAGAGGCGCCGCTCCTAGAGCTAGACGGGACCTGCGGGCAGCCGGGCCGGCCGCACGGCAGGGGCCCGCTTATGCGCACCGCGGAGGATACCCCGGCATCCCGCTACCATGAACTTTCTGCCTGACGCAATCCGGATCGCCGGGGGCCCGGATTCCCCGTGGTGGTTTTTTGCGGATCATGGCTGCGGCCGTGCAAGACACCTAGAAGATCCCCCTGCCCCCCGTAAAGGCACAAATACACAGGAACCGGCAAGCGCCCATGGACGAAGGGGCCGGCAAACTGTGGATAGATCGGAGGATCACGCAGTCCCAAATCGAACTCTTTGACAGGCTGTCAGGATACAGCCATGCCGCCGCGGTCTCATACAAGGGGGCCCTGTACGCGTACCACCGCAGGGACGACCCGGATCGCGGCAGCCACTTTGCATACAGTCTGAGGGACGTCATAGACCTGCTGGCAAAGACGGGGTGGGAGAAGATCAAAACCGGGCATGTGTCCGGAAATGATCGCGGCAGGACCAGGACAAACCCGGGCAAGTCCAAGGGCTGGCGCTGGGGCAGGGATACCCGGCTGGCGGGGCTCGCGGCGCTGTTTGACCCGCTTACAAGGCAGCAATACGGGTATGGCACCGAATACCGCGTGCTGGTGGATAAATTCGCCCAGCTAAGCGAGATCGGCCACAAAAAACTAGGTATTGATACAGAGAAGATGGACGAGATACTGGCCCAGATCGAGAACATACTCCACCTGCTGACCAGACGCCAGTCAGAGATCAACGACGAGATAAAGCAGATACTGCAGAACCCGTCCGCGGAGGGTGCAAAGAGGCTGATGGCCGTGCAGACGAACGGCGCCACCCACATCCGCATAGCAAGATCCCTCACGCCCGACTGGCTCCGCCACATGGCCGACGAGGGCTATTTCAGGGATCCAAGGAAGGGCGAGTACTGGATAGCCCACAAGTACCTGGCAAGATGCGCCAAAAGCCACCCTGAAAAGGTGGCCGAAATCATCACGTCGTCGTACAGCACGGAGGCCCTGGAGAGGGACACCTCTATCTATATCGACCTCATAAGGTGCGTCCCGGACCTGCCCCCGGAGCACGCGGCAAAGGTGGCCCGCCATATCATAGGCAACAAGTGGTACGAGAGGTTCTGGGCCGACGAGGAGTCATACCTGGGGATCGCCAGATACATGTACCTGGAAGGCATGCACGATGTCGCGTCCGACCTGCTTCTCCGCGCCTTTTCGGTGCCCGCCCCGGATCCTAGCGGGCTGGGCCTGCCGGACACAGAGTTTGCCATGACGGACATGGGCAATCTCGTCGACGGCGTTCTGGAAAAGGCGGGCAAGATTGACCTGCTCCCGATGCTCGGCACCCTGGCGGACCTGCTTGATCAGGCCATCAGATCAGACTCGGGCCCGGGCGACATTGGCGACGCCGAGTCCAGCATGTCTGTGTGGCGGCCCACCATAGAGGACTCTGGGGAGAACTGGACCCGCGACCTAAAGTCGTCCTTCGTGGGCCACGTCAGGGACTGCCTGCTGGCGATCGGGACGAAGGATCGCGGAAACTTGAAGAGGGCCATGGATGTCATAAAGCGGAGAAAGTACCTCGTGTGGCGGCGCATCGAGATGTTCATGTACGGCAGCTTTCCGGACAGGTTCGTAAACGAGGCCGAGATCTATGCCATCAGGTACCTCGGGGACGCGGATCTGGGCCGTGCGAACCAGGCCATGCTCGGAAGGTGCTTTGCCTGGCTGCCGGCGCCCGTCAAGAGGGAGGTGCTGGCGAGGATAGACGGGGGGCTTGATCACGAAGAATTCGAGAGGATCAGCCGTCAGGCTGGCAGGGAGAGGGCGGAGATCGTCCAAGACAAGTGGGTTCTCCGGTACCTTGAGACGCTCAGTGACAACCTTGACGCAAAGCACAGGGAGAAGTACATCGGGCTGGTAGGGAGGTACGGCAGGGCGGAGGACCCGGAGCGGAGCTCTACGGATTATGAAGAGGACGTGCCAGATCACAAGCCGGCAAGGACGGAGTTCAAGGGCATTGACGACGCGTTCGGGTACGTGGCAGGATACGTCCCTGACAACGTCGTGCCGCCGGACTATACGATAAGGGGGTTCTCCAATATCGTCTCAAGGCACCCGCTCGAGGCGTCAAGGAGGGCCCCCAAGCTCAAGGAGGCCCACCAGCAGGTGCTGTCGGGGTTCTTTGAGGGGCTCGGCAACGCCAGGCGCGGAGATGAAGGGATGGACTGGGAGGCGCTGGTGCCCCTGATGCGCGACGTCAGCTCGCGGGTGTCAAAGGGTGAGGTTGACGGTGATGGAGTTGGGCGCATGATCTGCAGGATGCTAAGAAGCGAGTTTTCAAAGGACATGCCCGGCATCGAGCACAGGGCCCCCCTGTGGGAGATCGTCGAGTCGCTGGAGCGCGCCGGCAGGGAGGACAAGGACTATTGCAGGAGGGACTTTGAGGAGCGGGGGGACGGGCATACCATCTCCATCAACAACCTTGAGGGCCTCTCGTTCCACGCCCTGGTCCTCTATGCCATATGGGCCGCCAGAAAGGGCGACGACACTGGCCTGGACCCGGGAGTGCGCAAGGTCCTTGACGGGTACGTAGACGACCCGGGCCGCCACACGGTGTCGCGCAGCTCCGCGCTCGGGCGGTACCTGCCAAGCCTCTACGGCCTTGACAAGGAGTGGATGGTGCTGACTGCCAAGAGGATGCGCGGGAGCGAGACGGCAAATGCGTTCTGGGAGGGGTACGTAAGGTGGAACCGGCTATATGCGGACGTCTTTTCTGACCTGGGCGACCTGTACGGCCAGTTCCTCATCGGTGAGAGATCGCCGGGGATTAGAAAGACGGAGATGTTCAAGTCGACGTTTGATCACGTCCTGCTGACATACCTGTACGGGGAGGGGGCGGGAACCATGTTCGAGGACTTTTTACGCACGGTGGACGAGGAGTCGCCGGACGAGCTGGTCGACCACTGCATATTCCGGGTGGGCATGGTGATCAGGGGCGAGCACGGGGATCCTGATTTCGACCCCGGCATGCTGGACCCCCTGTGGCTCCACCCGGTCCTGCTGGAGAGGGACCTGACAAGCTGGTTCGTGGGCAGCAAGATGGACAGGAGGGCGTCCATATCCATGTACTCAAGGTACGTGCATGGACATACGGGCAGGTTCAGGCTGACGTACCGACTGATGGACGAGCTTGCGTCGTACGCCCCCGAGTTCCCGGACGAGGTATACGGGTGCCTGGACCGCCTCGTGGTCAGCGCCGTCGACGAGTTCGTCCCGGATACGGTCTGCAGGGTCGTTGAAGAGCTCGAAAAGGCCGGGAAGGACTGCAGGATGATCGTGGAAAAGATCAAGTCCCGGGCCTACTAGGAATGCGGCGCCAGGTGCACTCCGGCGGCCGGCCCGTACGTGCCCGCGGCACAGAACGGCGGGGGGCCGAGCCCGGCACGCGGCCAGGGCATTCGCACCTCGGGGACGACGGGATCGAGCTGACCGAGGACAGGTACGCCCTCTACATCGACGAGTCGGGCAGGACATGGAGCAGGGGCAACCGAGGAGGCGGGTACTATGTCGTGGCCGGCATCCTGGCCCACCAGGACAGGATAAACGACGTCTATGCCAGATGCAGGGACGTGCTGACAAGATACACGGGATTGGACCCGGTGCCAGAGCTAAAGTTTGGGGATGTTATGCGCGGAATCAATGATTTTTCCGGCATCGGAGAGAAAAAGCATCAGCTGGCATATGATATCCTTGACATCATCAGGGACGAGGGTATGCCGATCTTCCCCATGGTCGTGGGCAAGATAGGATACAACAGGATCCCCGTATCCGGCTATAAAAACGAGAACCACTATGCCACCGTCGGCGTGATCGAGGCCGCCCTCGGCTATGCAAGCAGGTTTGAGGCGCGCCTGTGGGCGGTCAGGGACGATGGCTGCCGCAACGTAAACTTGGAGATAAAGGCCATGGTGGACGATCCCAATACAAAGCAGGACAAGCCCGACTATGAGTATCTCTTGGGATTCGAGCCCGGCGACTCTGTGTTCAGCTTCGGCCTGCAGCTGGCCGACTTTTGCGCGGGGGCCGTGTGGCGTGCTATGAACTGTGGCAGGTGGGACTGCTATGACCGGATAGCATCCCTGAAACGCACGTTCCTGAACCCGTCCGTGAACACGATGTTTTACCCGCTGATCGAGGACGACGTGCTCGGCGATGACAAGTGGTATGTGGAACCGGGTCACAGAGGCTGGATCGGGCGTGTTTACCGCCGGACGTAATCCGGGTATCATGGCAATTCGCCCGCGGGGGCCGCATGCTGGGCGGTCTCTGGAATACATCTCGAACACTGCACTCCTACTGCGGGTTTTAGTTTTACACAATACTGGCCCTGCTGGGGAATTCGCGGCATGGCCGCGGGGCGGCGCGTCCGGCTCACAGAACCCGTGACCATGCCATACGGGGGAGGGCCGGTGGCGCCGTCGGCCGGATCCTACGGGCCCACCACATGCACGGTCCTGTACGCGATCGAGGTGGCCCCGCGCCCCTCGCACGAGTACTCAATATGGTACAGCCCCGGCCTGCCGGTGTCGAGCCCCGACGCGTCGGCCTCTGCGTCCCACGCCCCGTCAGGATCGACGCAGGTGACGCCGGGCTCGACATACTCTGCCAAGACCGGGTGGTCCACCTCGACGGGCCCGGTAAAGTTGATCGACGGGGCGAACGCCGTGCCGCCGGCCTGCCCGTGGACGACCATGCGCGGCTCCGGCCTGATGCCAAGATCATCAGACGAGCCCCCCCGGTATTGCCGCAGATCCTCTGGCTCGCCGATGAAAAAGTTGTCAAACCAGAACTCGAACTCCCTGTCGGGGGCGTCGCGCAGCACAAAGCCGACCCCCACCGTTACAGAGTCCGAGATAGTGATGCTGGGCGATACCCCGCTGCCCAGCCCCGACCACGAGTTTGCCGTGTACGACTGGCCGTATCCCGGATCAAAGGTGCCTGGTCGCGATATGAACACCCTTATCGCGGGAAACTCGTAGCTGATGCTCCCCGTACTGTATTCCACCGGGTATTTGGATCCTCCCAGGCCGTCAAAGCCCGCGTAGAGGCCCCCCGTCACGGCTGACTCGAGCTCGAACGTCTTCTCGATGTATCCATACACGTTGTCCCCGTGCCCCGCCAGCCTGGCCGACGGGGCGGGGTTCCCGACGCCCTGGTCGAGGGACAGGGTAAAGTTCTCCCGGTACTCGCCCCACGGCACGTACCACCCGTAGGACGTATACCGCAGCGACCTGTACTCCCATCCCCCCAGGTCCTCAAAGCCGTCCGTTATAGGCAGCTCGTACACCTTCCGCTGCACCTCCACCACGAACCTGTGCTCGGCGGTGTTCCCGGAGGCGTCGGTCGCGTTAAAGACCACCGTGGTGTTGCCGACGGGGAAGACATCCCCCGGATCATGGGTGCTCAAGACCGCCACGTCAGGATCCGCCACATCCGAGGCTGCCGGCGCGGTAAAGTTCACCGCCGCCCCATCCTTTGACGTGGCCCGGTGGCTTGAGGACCCGGGGGGATCCAGGAATGCGGGCGGGGTCGTGTCCGTGATCGTCACAAGCTGCGTCCCCGAGATCGTTACCGTCCCGTCAGTCGCCGTCCACGTCACCGTGGTATCGCCGACGGGGAACGCGTCGGGGGCGTCGTTTGATATGGACGGGGCCGGATCCCACGCCTCCGGCGTCAGCAGCCCCCCGAGGAACACCCTGGTCAGCGGGGCGGCGGCCTCCCGCACGATATCATCAGGCACGGTTATGTACAGCTCCGGGGGTTGCGGCGTCACGGCCGATGCCTCTGCCAGGGTGGACCTCCTGCCGGCCTCTGCCACCGACACGACGTATTCCGTATTGGCATCAAGCCCCGCAAAGATCTGCAATGTCTCTGGCGTCCTTGATATCTCGAGCACGTCACCGCCCGGCCCTGCCAGCGACACCCTGTACGTCGGATCACCGGAGAGCGGGTCCCACGATGCCCGTATCTCGTCATGCATCACCTCCAGCACCAGCCCCCTTATCCGCCGCTCCTCCACCCGGACCACCATCTCATGGACGGCGGTGTTGCCAGAGTCGTCCGTCGCGGTAAACACCACGGTGGTATCCCCGGGGCGGAACTTTGAGCCCTGTTTGTGCGATGATACAACATCCACGTCAAGATCCACCGCGTCAACCGCGACAGGAACCGGGAAATCCACCTGCGTCCTCTTGCCGGTCCTCTCCGCCACGTGCACGGCCGGGGCGTCCACAAAGAACGGCGGGTCCACATCCCGGGCCGTGACTATCTGCCTGTACGACTCGTACTTGCCGTCATCATGGGTGACCAGCCACAGCACCACGGTATCACCGATCACGACCATCCCCGGGGCGTTGTGCAGGATCTTGTACGAGCCATCCACGGGCGGGACGGCCAGCAGCCCGTGGTCCAGCGGGGTGAGCGGGCCCGTCGCGTTGATGTACAGGGTGGGAAGGTCCTCGAGGGCGTGGGCGGGCAGGGCGAGGCCCGGCAGGACGAGGCCCAGCAGGCAAAGACACGCGGCAGCCACGAGCACCCCCGACATCCCCCGGACGGTGAGGACAAGGTTAATTAGCGTACCCTCCGTGGAACCTGTCCGTGGACGCCCGGATCTACGCCCTCCTCGCCGCGTCTGCAGTCCTGCTGGTCCCCGCCGCATACGCGGCCCCCTCCATCACGGCTCCGCCCGATATCACCATGGAGGCCGAGTTCTTCTTTACCCGGGTGGAGATCGGCGTCCCGGCAGCCGATCCCGGGCACCGGATATCCAGCAACGCCCCGCCGTTCTTTCCCGTCGGCAGCACCATCATAACGTGGATGGCAGACGACGGGCACGGGGGACGGACGCTTGACACCCAGAACGTCACGATAACCGACTCGTACCCGCCCGCATGCCAAAAGGACGCCGTCAGCGGCCCGCACCGCTCGGAGACCGGCAGGAGGATCGCGGTCGACGTCGAGCCGCCCCGCGTAAGGGACGTCGCCGACATCAGCCCGGAGGTGGTCCTCGTCGACGGGAGGGACCGGTACCCGGTCGGCAACACGACCGTCACGTTCGCGGCGACGGACGCCAGCGGCAACACGGCAGAGTGCCCGGTCACCGTCATGGTGGCCATACCGGATATCAACCTGGTGCTGCACCCGTCACCTGACTCCATCCGCGCATCATGGGACGGCGGCGGGCAAAAGTACAAGATCGTGCTGTATCTTGCGGGGGAGGAGATAAGGAGCGCGAGCACCGGCCGGCCGGGGCACGTCTTCTCCGGGCTGGAGCCGGGAACAGGGTATACGGTAAAGGTCTCGCTCTCAAAGCACCCAAGGGTGCACGCCGAGGCGTCGGCCACGACCCCGCGGCTGCTTGACATACGGGACGGCCTTGTGGACGGGTGGACGCACCACGCGACGACGCTCGAGCCGGGGTTCAACAGGTACGTCTTTACGGTAAACCAGTCGGTCGGCAACCCCGCCCCGTCGGCCATGATATCGGGCGACGGGGAGAATACCAGCTCGAGGATCGAAAAGTGGCTTGATACCTCCCCGTATGCCGGCGGCCCGCTGTACCTCGGCATCGACTACATGTCGGGGGGAAGGACGCTCGTCCAGTTCGTGGTGGACGCCGGGGACGGCACTGCAAGGTACGTAAAGTCGGCGTGGGCCGACGGTACGTGGAGGTCGCACGCGGCCGACATCTCAGGGGCGTTCACGCCCGGCGGGACGGCCCGCGTCCAAATATACCTGTATGATACGGGACCCGGGGGGCATACCATCCACCTTGACAACCTCGTCCTGTCCGGCAGGGATCCTGGCAGGGATCCGGGCGTTCGCGGCGGGTCGGCGGGAGGCCCGCTGGATGACCTTGACGCGTCGCTGCCCGGGACGGGCGACCCGACCGCGGCGGTGCTGGCGTGGATGGGTGGCAGGTAGATGAGGATCCCGGGCACGGTACTGGCCGCATGCATGGCCGTGGCATGCCTTGGTCTGGCCCTGCCCGCCCACGCCCTCGAGGACCTTCCCACCCTGTACATCAACGCGACGGGCCCGCTCACCCCGCTGGACCACGGGCTGCTGGCCGTCCCGCCCGTGGATGGCTCGTACAAGATCCTGCACAACGCCCCGGGGATGGTCGTGGTCGGTGATACCGTGGTGCTGTGGCTGGTCACCCATGATGACGGCAGGCTGGAATCGTACAGGCAGATAGTCACGGCCCGGGACGTGGACCCGCCGTTCTTTGTGGACGCCCCGGCCGTGCACGTGACGGAGAGGACGGGCAAGAGGACTCAGGTAGAGTTCCCGGTGCCCGTCGCGGTTGACGCGGTGGATCTTGACGTGGATGTTGTATCATCGCACAAACAGAACTCAAAGTTCCGCCCCGGGGATACCACCGTGGTGTTTACCGCGACGGATGACTCTGGCAACACTGCCACCCATGAGATGGTGGTCCGTGTAGAGGAGCGGCGGATAAGGGGGCTGGTGCTGGAGGTAACACATGATGAGATACGGGCATCGTGGGACCCGCTCCCCGGTGATCCGACGTACAGGGTGTCGCTGGCAGGGCCGGGCGGTGACGTGCTCGAGATATCAAGGACGCCAGAGACATTGCAGATCTTTGCGGGGCTTGATGCCGATACGGAATACGTGGTTGCAGTGGCGGAGGCGGGAAAGAGGTCGACGCAGGCAGAGGCCGCCGTCACGACGCCCTCGCCGCCAGAGCTGTACGTGGTCGTCCCCGAGGACATAGTGCAGGAGGCCGCCGCCCCGCTGACGAGGGTGTTCCTTGGGGGGCTGCTGACGCCGGAGGCGTGGGATCCTGCCCCGTCCATATCAAACGACGCCCCCGACGCGTTCCCCGTGGGCGATACCACGGTGACGTGGACGGCCACCGATGGCACGACGACGATCTCGGGGACGCAGCTGGTCACCATCACGGACACGACCCCACCCGTATTCTCCAACCTGCCAGAGTCGTCCACGCATGTGGCGACATCAAAGCAGGGGATAAGGGTGAACTTTACCCTGCCCGCGGCCTCAGACAAGGTGGACTTGGACGTGGCGGTCTCTAGCACGCATGATCCGGGGGACCTCTTCCCGGTCGGCAACACCACGGTGGTGCTCACAGCGGTTGACGCCTCGGGGAACACCGCCGAGCACAGGTTCGTGGTGGGGGTGGACCACAGGGTGCTCGAGTTCCCCATAACGGACGACTTTTCAAGCCTGGACGGGTGGGAGTTCAAGACGATGCGGTTTGCCTATGCCGAGAGCTTTGAGGGGAGGACGTACTTTAGCAACCTTACCCTGTCCCTTGATCCCGATGTCGGGAGGCCAAAGCCGTCGGCCAAGATATCCGGGGACGGGGAGCTCGTCTTTGCGTACATCCAAAAGACGTTCGAGCTCGGGTTTCCCGTGGACTATCAGCTAAGCGTGGGCTTTGAGAGCATGTTCGGGCACGATCACGCGGTGGAGCGCCGTCCCGGGTATGTCGGACACGACTTTCCGGTTCCGAGGATATTCGCGTACGTCCCGGGCACGTTCCACCCGGGGTTTACATATTCATACACCACAAACACGTGGGCAACCCCCTCCATTAGCGAGCCCCGGCTGATGGGCTCTGACACCGTCGTGGTGGGAATCGGCGTCATCCTGCTAGACGCGTCGGACCGGCAGCTCGAGTTCTGGTTTGACAGCTTCGCCCTCAGCGACAAGGGGGAGGACCTGCGGCGGTATTATGCCGGCTCGTCGGACGACCTCGGCGTCAGGCCCGAGCCGCGCATGGTCGTCCACGTGCCGGCCAACGACCCCACATTCGTGCCGTACGCCCCGTCGATCAACTTTACCGGGCCCGTCGAGGTGGACCACCCGGTCTCGACCGTGTACGTCGAGCCCGGCGTCACCTGCGTCAGCCCGGAGGGGGCGTGGGATGCAGAGGCCGACGCGTCGGGGCTCGACACCGGCAGGCCGGGGCTGTACCATATCGAGTACTCGTGCGAGGGGCGCGGGGCCACCTCGATCGTGTACAGGACCGTGCACGTGGTGGATGGGTAGGGCCGCGTCCCCGGCAGCCGCCACGATCCCGTACAGCCCCGCATCGTACCTCCCCGGCAGGCCCACGACGTCCACGTACTCTGCCCCGGCCCGCGCGTCCCCCTTCCACGGCAGGCGTATCCCCAGCTCTTGGCCGCCGTCCCCCTCCATGGCGGCCCCCTCGGACGCTCCTCTGATGAATCCACAAGGATCAGATTATAAACCCCTCTCCTGAGAGGAGGGTGCTATGGAAGAAGCGAAAGTTACCAATAACTCCACTGCAAAAAAGAACAAGTCAACGTATGAGAAGCCTGTATTTGTATTTCGAAAGTGGTTCCTCATTATTTGGATTCCGAGTATAGTGTTAACTGCTCTCATGGTGTCGCCACTTCCAATTACATCTGATCCTAATGATACTCTTAATCCGTTTCATATCGTTGCGGAGATTCATAATACCATATTTGACTTAACACTTGGAATTACATCTGATTCTGATAATATACAAGATTTGTTGTATATAATTGCAGAAATTCATGCAATGGTGTTAACTGTGACACTTGGAATTACATTGCTAGGTCTGCAATTTAGAGCACAATCATATACTATGGTTGGTATGATAGAATATGTAAATGACAAAGTGGTATATGGATTTATCACAACATTTGTACTAATGACAATCATCAGTATTGGCCTAGCAATGTCATATGACAAAATAGAGGATCTACAAATAATTATCAAGATTATGCTTGTTGGCACATTTGCATCGTTGTGCTATCATGCCGGTTATGTATATCATATGATCTATAAATTACAGCTTTCACAAATGTTTGATGATACTATTAAAAAAATAGAAAAAAACATTGGCAATATTGAAGAATTTACTGGAAAAGACGATGAATTTATCAAACCATTTCAAATATGGCAGGGAATAATGATCAAGGCATCGGAGACTCATAACCTCCCAGAATTTAAAAATGGATTAAAAGAGATCTTTAAAGTAATTGAAGAGAAACAAGAGAAAAGTAGAAATAAACAGGATCAATATGTAAAAGATCGACGGGCTAAAATTGTAGACTGTATAGAAGATGTGCGCCAAACTTGCATGACGGAAAAACAATATTTATTTTTAAATGAATTTATCTGTAAATTTGAATCAATATATAAAAATTTCATCGACAAATATGATGATACAGAATATGGAAGCAGAGGTGAAATAATTAAAAAATTCGAGGAAATGATTTGCAGAACCATCGATGATAATGAGTATGGTTATTCTGAAGATTACTTAAATAGATTATTTAAAATGTACTGGGATGAAAAGTTGAGTGACAGTGAACGTTATGATTTACAGAATAATATGATATTTACTGTAAACAACATTGTTAATTATGCAATAGCCAATAAGAGTAAAACCACATCAATATTTATAAATTTATTAATAAATAACAAGGAGAATAATATACCAACTGTAGATAATGCTATGTCAAATAATAATAATTTTAGAGGAGATACTGTTAAATTCAATGATCCAGATCAAGCTACCCTTTGGCCAGATTTTCCTAAAAATCCCCATCGCGATGATACTAAGAGCTGGATTATACGTGTGCGCTGGTCTATCACATTGACTAGATGTTTGCAGCGAATGACATTAGAGATTATAAGTTCCGGAAAATTGTATGAACTTTACACTATTTTTCGTGTGATGGAAGATTTAATCGAGAATTACTATATGAGCACTTATAAAATAATATCTACTAATCCAGATCTTGATAAAAATTTACATTATGCATTAATCGAAGAATTTAACAAATATATAAAAAGCAAATTATCTAATTCAATATACGATCATGATTATAGAATTCTTGATATAATTATATCCTATGTTGTTGGTGTATCAAAATATCTAGATATAAAAATATCCAAGACTGTTGATGCCTTCGATCCCAATATATTAGCACAAATTAAATATAAAGAAAAATGTTTTGAAATATATTCGGAAATTATTAAATATAGTTTAGAGAAGGCCCGAAATTTAGGCGATGTTGAGGCTGAGAAACTTATTTCAGATCTCATCAATAGCATCCAGTGTGTGGAAATATTGCCTAATATGTATGCCTGGTCGCGAGTGGATCATACGGCCGGCAACTCTGACTAGCTAGAAGATCCGATCAAATCACACAAGACGAGGTGCGAAAAAGGTGGCACGCACGGGCGTGGCCAGATGCGACATCTACATGACACGCGCTCCTGAGGCAGGACAGAGCCGACCATCTGTCTGCCACGGGCGGGATCTGACGGCTGGTGCCACGCGGCATGCCTGGAGGATCCTGTTGGACGGGTCCCGGGCACGGGGGTGCAACGAAAAGAGCAGTGCCGTCGAGTCCCGCTCCTCGGATCTACTCTAAGCCGGCCCACGTCCGGAATGCCCAAAGCGCCTTCTCTTTCGGTCATCTCTCTGGGCCGCATGCCCTCCCGCCCGGCCATGAACGGCAACCGGGGCGAATCCCCGCCGCAAGGCCCGGGGCTCCCTCGCTTATGTATGAGTTCATCCATGTGAACCCCTTTTAAGCATATGGCGGGTTTTTCAGGCGGCGGGGCGCAGCCGACGCTAGGCTCCGTCCTCCCGTGCAAGGATGGTCGGACAGTCATCCATCCGGGGTCCGTGCCCCATCTCCGTGCTTCATCCTTTCGTCAGGACCCGCGCGCCGCAGTTAAGTATCGAGGTTGCGACGTGTCGCACCTCATGAATTCAGTCGCGGTCTGGGGTTCTGACCATGATGTGGGGCGTACTCCCGCCCGTCCGCCAGCATGCGGAAGACCGCCCGGAGTATCTTGGCCCCGGTGGCCACCCTCGCCTTTGGCATCCCTCTGCCCTCGGCGAGCCTCTCATAGAACCGGGTGAACGCCGTGTCCCTCGCCACCCTGACGTGGGTCATGGCCACCTGCACCGCCGCGTGCCGGAGCAGCGAGTCGCCCCTCTTGGTTATGCCGCCCCCGCCGCGTACCTTGCCCGCCGAGCCGCGCACCGACGGGGCCAGTCCCGCGAACGAGACCAGCTGCCCGGGGTGCCGGAACCTCGTGATGTCGCCGATCTCCGAGACGAACACGAGGGCCCAAAAGTACCCCACGCCCGGGATCTTCTTGAGCCGCATGGCGTCGTCAATCTCCGACGCCCTCGCGGCTATCCTGATGTCCAGCACGCCCGCCATCCCGTCCAGCGTCCGGATCATGTCAAGATAGTTGTCAATCCTGTAGTCCTTCAGCCTGCGCAGGTTGTCGACGAACTCCTCGCTCCAGGCGTGCCCCTTTACCTTCGTGCCCGCCTGCAGCAGTATGGACCGTATCTTGATCTTGTACGTCGTGCGGCTGCGTGACACGGACTGCCTGTGCCTCACGAGCTCCCTGTCCTCGGCCGTCTGCCTGTCCGGCACGTACGAGGATATGATGGCGTCGTCCCTCAGCATGGCGGCGAGCACCCGGGCGTCCACCTTGTCGGTCTTCTTTGACATCGCTATTACCTTGTTGTGGAACGGGCCGGACACGACCAAATCCAGGCCGAGGTCGTCCAGCATGAACTCGGTGACGCCCTGCGAGACGGAGGATGCCTCGAGCACGTACCTCGTCCTCTTCGGGAACCTGGCCAGGAACCTCCTTATCTTGTTCCTGTCGTTGGCGACCTTCTCCTCCAGCAGGATCTTTCCAGACTTGTCTATGGCCGCCACCTGTAGGAACGCCTTGTGCAGGTCTATCCCCACGTAGACGTCCGCCTCCTTCCTGACGCGGCAGTCCACTGCCGTGCCCGCCGCCCTGACCACCCGGATCCGGCTGGCCGTCCTCGCCCTCATGCCGGCCCCCCCACCCGTGGTAATCTGTCTCTTTGGAATCCTGCGGTTATCGTACCCCGCCCGCTTGCGTGCCGGTGCCTTCCCGGCCGTCCTCCCGGCCGGCCCCCCATCCCCCCCGTCTGGGGTCCCCGCTCGCGATGCCTTCACATACGGTTAAGGTCGTACCCACGCGGGTCGCCCCGGGATCTGCCCGTCTCGTCGAATCGCCAGAACCTGATGAGCAGCCCGGATCCGAACGCCAGTTCTCCGATGTTCATAGCATCGGCCGGTACCGCCCGGATCTTCCAAATTTTACAAATAGAGCCGTCGCAATTCTCAAAACGGGAATCCTCGGCGGCATGCCCAAGGCACCTCATGGGAGTCCCGTTCAGGGGGGTGCCGTCCCCCATCCGGTTATGTACGATGAACCGCGTGCCGTTTATCATGGACGACATGGGCTCCCTGGCCGGCCCCGTCCCCGACGGCCCGCCAGGCATGGGAAGGGTTGCCGGCCTGCTACCGGATATGTGTTTGCATGTGCCGACCTGCCGGCTAGGCACGACCGGGGACGGTGGTATCACAGGCCGGCGGCCCTTGACCCCTTTTGGACCTGACCGGGGCCACGGCCACTCCCATAGGGACCATCGTCCCGCCGCTCGAGAGGGTCCCGGTATCAAACCTGCGCGTCGTGGATAACTTTGGCTCCACGCTTGATACGGTCCAGGTGGACCAGCAGGTCCAGGTCACCGCGGATCTTACCAACGGCCAGACGAGGGACCAGGCGTTCGCCTATCTCGTCCAGATCCAGGACGAGGACAACGTGACGGTCCACCTGGCATGGATATCAGGCAGCGTCGCCGAGGGCCAGTCATTCAGCCCGTCAGTCTCGTGGACCCCGGCCGCCTCCGGCACGTACACTGCCACCACGTGTGGGAGTCCGTATCGAACCCCGAGGCCCTCTCGCCCCCGGTATCGCTTGAGATCACGGTCAGCTAGGCAGCCGCTACCCCTGGCGTACCACGACCTGTTGTTGATCACGTCCGGCGGCGCGACCCCGGATCACGGACTGGCCGCCAGACGTGGACCGGCCCGTCGTGGTGCCGATCCCCCGGATGGCAGGCACCCCCCCAGGATCCCCTCCTGCCGCAGCTCCCCCGGGCGGTCCGGATCCTGCGGCCGGCCCCCCCTGGATGCCGTTTCACGGGCCCAATCCTGGCGCCAGCCGGGGCACAGATCCCGGGACCGCGCCGGGACTGGAGGACCTCCGCGCGGCACCGGCCCCTGCCCGTACGGGCATGATCCGGTGCACACAAGCGCCTCCGCGGACCGCCCCCGGTGCCGCGGAACCCCGTCCCCGGATCCAAAAGCCGCCTCCACGCGCCGCGTCCGGCATCCCTTCCATCCCATACGGCCCTGCGCGCGTATTCAATACTCCCGTCACCGCCTGTTATGGGGCTGCAAGGATCCCGGCCCCCCCCGGGCCGTCATCGGACCCGTCAAAGTCGTCGGATTCATGCAACCCCGCGGTTCTTCCTCCCGCCGCCACCGTGCCATCGTCCGGCCGGTGGCGCCATCCCCGGATCCCCCCCGATCTCACGCGGGGCGCCGCCGGAATGCCCGCCAGGGTGGTTACCCCCCCGGGATCGCCGGGATTCTTGATGATATATCCGGCAGGATCCACATCCGGGATCAAGCCGTCCCCCCGCAGCCGCATATGAAAAGACGCCTGCCACGCAGCACGCGCGGCCCCGGTCTCCCGGGGGATCCCGTTCCCGCCGGATTGCCGGGCATGGCAGCTCACGGCCCGTCCCCGGCGTCCGCACCCGCCCCCCCGTTCCCGCCGGGGGCCGGCCCCCTGCGGCCGCCCCGGCCCCCCGTCCTGCGGGCGCCCGTGGACACTCGTACAATCCCGGGGACATCTGCGGGTATCCGATCCTGCCGCCGCGGGACCGGGCGCGATACGCCGGACCCCCGCGGGCCGCCATCGCGGCAATCCCCCGCGGGGACCGCGCCCCCCCGGTGCCGCCGCGCCCGCCTCCCGCGCGATCCCGGCGCCGCCGCCCGCAGGCCCCCCGCAGGATCCCAGGTGCCCCCCGGGCCCCCCGCGGACGCCCCGCCAAGGGGGCCGGCAGCCCCCCGGGGATCCCGCGCGCGCCGGACGGGACCCCCGCGGGTCTTTCAGGGTGCCGGCGGCCCCCGGCCCGTGCACGCCGGGGCCGCCGCGCCCGGGCCCATGATCCCCCAAAAGCGCCCAGGGGGCGCCCGGCCCGTGCCGCCGGACGCATGGCATGCATGGCAGGGATCGCGGCAGGCCGCAACCGGGCATGCCCGGGGGCGCCGGCCCCGGAACCGGCCCCGGCCCGGGGACGGTGCGGGAGCCCGCAACGGTGCAAGGGCCCGCGGGGCCGGCCATGTCCGGGACGGCCCGGATCCCGGCCGGCTCCTGCGCGGTGGACGCGGACGGACGGGGGATGCCCGTGGCGCCCCGGCGGCATGGCAGGCGGGGGTCCCTGGCGGGGTTGGCGCCGCGCCATGCCCCGCGTCGATCGCCTGCCCCCCGGGCGGCACGGGCGCATCCCCCCCGGCCGCGCGACAAGGGCCGGCCCCCGCGTCCCGGCCCTGCCGCAGGGACCGCCGCAGGGACCGCCGCGTCCGCAGCGGCGATCCCCTGCCCGTGGCCCTGGGGATCAACCGGGGCCGTCAACGGCAGGCCGGCCCGTGCCGGCGGGGGCCGGCCCGGGGGATATGGCCGGGGATCAGGGGCGCGCACCCGGGGGCCGTTCACCGGCACGGGCCGGCCGGCACGGCCCCGGTAACCCCCCCGCGGGGCCGGACAACGGGGGGCGGCAGGCTGCGCATTCCCCGGATGCCGGGGATCGCCCCTGGGTGCCAAGCCCCGTGGATGGCGCCGGGCGGGCCGCGCCCCCGTCCGCGCCCGCCAGAAAGCACCCCGGCCGCGCCCCCCGCCGGCAGGGGGGGACCGCATGCGGCCGGCCGCCGTGCGGGGGAGCGCCCGCCAGAGGCCGGGCCCCCCATGTGGGACGCGGGGCCGTCCATGACGCGCCCCGTGACGCGGCACCGGGGGGCGGCAGGACGCGGGCGCCCGGGTCCCGAGGGGGGGGACCAGGCACCTGGTGGCCGCCGCGGGGGCATAAACGGCGATGGAATGCCGCAGGATGCGCGATCAGGGGCCGTGGCGGCAGTCGTGGTTGTCCTGCCGCCATCCGGCGGGCCGCCCGGCCCCGGGACCGCCGCACGATCCGCCCCTGCAGTGACCGCCCGGGTATCGTCCCTGATGCGGGGCGGGCCCGGTCCCCGCCGGCGCCCCGTGCGCGCATGCGGCAATACGGGGATGGGATCCGCGGGCCGCGGCCTGGTCCGCTGCCTGGTCCGCGGCCTGATCCCCGCAACCCCCCCGCGGATGCCGCGGTGATGACGCCCCCCATGGCCACGCCCGCGGCGCACGGGCCTGCCATGCCGGGGCCCTGCCCCCCGTCCGGCCGGCGCGCGCCCCGGATCCTGCCACGGTTCCTGCCGGATATGCCGGCGCCGGATGCCGCAGCGGCCCCTGCCGGAACCGGCCACGCGGGCGCCGGTACCGGGGCGGGCCCGCGCGGGGGACGGCCGGCCGCCGGATCCGGGGCGCGGCGCCCGGCAGGTCCCCCTGGCCCGCCGGTATCATCCCGGCGGCACCGCGGCCGCGTGCCGGTATCAGACCCGGGGGCCCTCTCGCCGTCCGTATCCATCGAGATCACGGCCGGCCAGGCGGTACCATTCTGTCCGGACGGCCCCCGGCCCCGATAACTTTACAGAACCCCCCTACCCGGCCCGTGCATGGCAAGGCAGAGGAACGGCCCCGGCGCCGCCCCCCAGGCTGGAGGCCGGCCGCACGGGCTCCGCGGCAAGGCGGTCGTTCCCGCGGGCGGCGCATGCGCCGCAGCACCTGGCAGGGGAGGGATCCCGGACGGGTAGCGGCACGACGGCGGCTCCCGAACCCCTGAGGGGGGGGGGGTGGACGCGCGGCAAGCCAGGCCGTGGTCCGGCTCCGGGCAGAAAAGTTTGCCAGGGACTGGAAGGGCCAGGACGTAATCGAGGCGGCCGAGTCGCACACCTTTTGGGACGAGTTCTTCCACATATTCGGCATGAAGAGGCGCGACTTTGCAAAGTTCGAGTACAACGTCCGCCTGCTGCCGAGGCCCGGCAAGGGCCTCTCGGGGCGCATCGACCTGTTCTGGCAGCGAAAGCTCCTCGTGGAGCACAAGAGCCCCGGCAGGGACCTTGACGAGGCCGACAGGCAGGCCCTGAGGTACTATGAGGGCCTGGACGCGGACATCAGGCCCCAGTACGTCATATCGTGCGACTTTAACTGGTTCCGGCTGCGGGACCTAAAGTCCGGGGGCGACACGGTATTCGAGCTAGAGCACCTCCCATCGATGCTCGGGCACCTTGGCTTCATGTCGGCCGGCGCGGACAGCGAGACATACGACGAGGAGATCAACCAAAAGGCCGCCTACAAGATGGACGCCATATACGACCTGCTCAGCAAGGAGGACTATGGGGAGGACCTGCTGGGCATGTGGCTGGTCCGGATAGCGTACTGCCTCTTTGCCGAGGACTCTGGGATCTTTGAAAAGAACCAGTTCCGCGAGTATATCGAGAGGTATACGCGCCGCGACGGCGGGGACCTTGGCTCCGAGCTCAACCGGATCTTCACCGTCCTTGATACCCCGCCCGGCAAGAGGCGCAGCATGCCGGCCGACCTCGGGGCCTTCCGGTACATCGACGGCGGCCTCTTCAGCGACCGGCTCGAGGAGGTGTTCTGCAGCAGGGAGATCCGCGAGGCGATCCTGGCAGCCGCCGACTTTGCCTGGGACGGCGTATCCCCCTCCATATTCGGCAGCATGTTCGAGGGCATGATGTCCGGGACGGAGCGCCGCAGGTACGGGGCCCACTATACCACCACCAGGAACGTCCACAGGGTCATAGACCCGCTCTTCATGGACGGCCTGTACCGCGAGTACGGCCAGATAGTGGGGTCCGACGGGACGCGCAACGAGAAGAGGTCGGGGCTCCTCCGCCTGCAGGACCGGCTCCGCTCCCTCCGGTTCCTGGATCCCGCCTGCGGGTCGGGCAGCTTTCTGATAACCTCCTACCAGGACCTCCGGACGCTGGAGCTTGACATCATCCGGTTCTGCCACCGGGAGGCCGTCATCCGGGACTCGACCGTCCTCTCAAAGGTCAACGTGGACCAGTTCTACGGGATCGAGCTAAAGCCCTATGCCGCCAAGATAACCGAGGCGGCCATGTGGATGGTGGACCACATCGAGAACCTCAAGATCGCCAACCACTTCGAGGGGGCAGAGCTCCGCATACCCCTGAGGGAGCACGCCACCATCCGCGTGGGCGACGCCCTGGAGGTCGACTGGAACGACGTGCTGCCCGGCAGGGACTGCTCCTACATCATCGGCAACCCCCCGTTCGGGGGCGGCAACCAGGGGGGCGGCGGGCCCGATCAGACAAAGCGGATAACGGGGCACGGGGACCTTGACTATGTCTCCAACTGGTTTGTAAAGTCGGCAGAGTACTGCAATGAGAGGTGCAGGGTCGGCCTCGTATCCACCAACAGCATAATCCAGGGGGAGCAGGTGGGGGACCTCTGGCCCACGATCCTTGACAAGCACGGCATGCGGATAATATTCGGGTATACGCCGTTTCCATGGATGACCGACGCCAGGGACGCGGCACGCGTGCACGTGGTGATACTCGGGCTCTCAAAGACCCATGCGACAACCAACCATATCTATGATGCCGGCGGCGGCAGGACCGCCCACAGGTACATCTCGCCGTACCTCAGGGGGTTCTCAAAGAGGGTGCCCCTGGTGACGGCCTCGCCCGTCCCCGTGAACGGCCTCGGCAGGATCAGGCAGGGATCCACGCCGATAGACGACGGCATGTACATATTCACAGACGAGGAAAGGGAGGCGTTCCTAAAGAAAGAGCCGGGGGCCGAAAGATACCTGAGGCCGTACATAACGGGAAGGAGCTTTCTCAACGGGGGCGACCGCTGGATTCTGGAGCTGCGAAACATCAGGCCGAGCGAGCTGGCAGGGCTCGTGCACGTAAAAAAACTAACGGACGAGGTCTCCCGCTACCGCGCCGGCAGGAAGAGGAAAAACACCATAAAGCTGGCAAGGACGCCCACCGTCTGGAACACAACGGTCATACCGGAGAGGCCGTTCCTCATACTCCCAAAGGTGAGCAGCCGGGCCCGGAGATACATACCGGTGGGGTTCCGGAGCCCCCCCGCAATCCCAAGCGACAAGGCCTTCATAGTCGAGAACGCCACGGCTGACCTCTTCGGGCTGCTCTCGTCAAGGATGCACATGGCCTGGGTCGAGCTGGTGGCGGGCCGTATGAAGTCGGACTATTCGTATTCCTCCAGCGTGGTCTATAACACATTCCCCCTGCCGGATGGCGATCTCGGGCCCCTGGCAAGGCACGCCGAAGAGATCCTCCGGATCCGCGGCATGCACGGCGGCCAGAGCCTGGCGGACCTGTACGGCACCCCCATGCAGCCGGACCTGCTCAGGGCCCACGAGAGGCTGGACGCGGCAGTGGACCGCCTCTACCGCGAGGAGCCCTTTGGCGGCGACCTTGAGAGGTGGGAGTTCCTGCTGGGCAGGTACGAGGCCATGAGGCTGGGCGGGCTGAGGCGGTTCCGGCCCCCGAGGAAGATCAAGAAGAGGATCCCGCGGCAGCCCGGGCCCGCACCGCGCCGGCGCGCGGCCGGATCGCCATCCCGAAGGCGATCATAGGTCCGGCCCCCGGGCGGCGCCAGTCCGCCACTGCCGTGCCACGGGAACCGTACACCACGACGCCCCCGATCCCGGCGCTTGCCGGGTCTGCGCGCCCATGATATGGGACGGCACGCCCCCGGTGGATCCAAGGGTGGTACCTGCGGCACTACATAGAATCTGCCATCATGCGGCCTGTTCTTTATCTTGACGCGCATATTGGCGCAGAATCTTGGCGCGTGCCGGCAGCACATGATCCCGCTACGCACAACCGGGCGAAAAATTTATAAGCTACCCCTAATGACGTTCCTTCGTGGATCAGATCTTCATCAGTTGCCCGACATCGAAGCCCATGATCACGTGCGGAAGAAATCTTCGCGGCGAGCTTGAAAGATGCGGGTATGGGGGCTATATCGCATCGGATAACCCAATGTACGGGTATAGCCTCCTTGACAAGGTAAAGTACGAGATTAGGGCGTCCAACCTATTGATCGCCCTCCTGTTCAAAAAGCCCTCGTCATTCGTGTTTCAAGAGATTGGATATGCCGAGAATTACATCCCCGTCGTGTATATGGTGGAAAGGGGCGTCACTGATGTCGGAGGGTTCATGCAGGACAGGGAGTACGAGCCGTTCACCGTCGATGACTTTTCCTCCAGCGCAGAGCGGATATCCTCCCGGATCCCGGATATCCTTGCCAGATATGCCGCCGAAAATCGCCCCGTCGGCACGTCCGGCCACCCCGTGCCCGGCCCCCCAAGTTATCCCCCCCCCCAGCTCCGCCATAGCCCGCATGGACGTCCAACTCCATATCGGGCCGGATCTGCGGGCGTGATGGGCACTTCACACGATGACGCCGGGCGCCTGCTGCCCCTGAAGGACTATATCGCCAACTCCCCGCCCGTCCCCGACTGGTACGCCTCGATCTCCCGGTCCGTCAGGATGGAGACTGACGACCTGAGCCGCACCATGCGCTTTGGCAGTACCTGGGGGTTCTGCCAGGTGATGATCCGCGTGGGAGGGAGGACGCTGTGGCTTACGGCGATAATAGACACGAAGACCAGCTACATACTGTCGTACCTGCTGTCACTGGACAAGCCGGACAATCCAAAGACAGCTCAGATCCTGCAGGAGGCCCAGATCTCCGCCGGGATCCCCTCGGTGGTGGAGGGGACTATCCCCCACTGGGAGACTGGGCAGCTCAGGGATACCCTCGAGTTCACGATGGGAGACAGCCTGCTGGGCTGCCCGCGATACATGGAAAGCGGCAGCGGCCTGATACGGTTCATGAAATTCCTGGAGGCGGTTCTCAAAAAAGCGTGCACGGACTCCCCCTGGCTGGATATGACGGAGATGAACCGTAGCGTCGAATACAGCGTCATCAACCATAACTTCTTCCCCCGGCCGTACGAGCCCGGAATCCCGGCCGACAACGCCAATTTCAAGACAAAGTTCAGAAGCACGGTCGAAATACACAACCGTGCAATGTCGGGGGACAAGGGCTTTCTGATCAAGCTCGGCGGCAACACGAGGCACGTAAAAATCGTCCAGTCCCCCGAGTACGGCATGATCTATCTCTACATAAAGCCCGGTGCAAACAGGATGGTGCGCGGCGAGATAGAATCGACCCTTGCGGGCTGCGGGTTTGAACTCGAGGGAAAGTCATGGCGCCGCCAGTTCCAGTTCCTGCACACACAGGGCGTCATGGGTGAGAGCGCCCTTCCAAGGCAGACGTTCAGCATATGCAACAAGTGCGGCATCGCCTCCCTCTCGCTGCAGGAGGCGTCAAGGGTCAACGGGTTCCTGGACGACTCTGGCCGCGTCAGGATCCAGCCCACGTGCAGGGTGTGCAAGCACGGCTCGGATCACCCCCGGAGGCGGTTCCGCAGGCGTCCCGCCCGTCCCCAGCTCCGCCCACTGGCCCTGACGCTAGACGCGTTTGCGGGAGGCCCCGAGCCCGCCGCCCACGCCGTGGTACAGCCCGAGCCGCGGCATATTGAAGGCGTGGGGGCTTAGGGAGGCAGGACTTTGACAACCCAAAGTACGCGAGCGGCTAGGACGGCGGGGGTCCCCTTATCTGGGAGGGTGGAGACCTGTCAATCTCAGGGGGCACCCAGATGGACTTGAGGTCATGATAGACGCCAGACCGTATCACGTGACCCACCATGAGACCATGACCGCCGGGTGGTCCCCCGAGTCCGTCTCGGCCCGGATCGCCCAAAAGGCGGGCGCCCTGCGTGGCAGATCCGCATACAAGGTAATACGTACTATAAAGGACACGAGGCCGATTCACGGGATCGGATACTGCTCAGACCTGACGGAATATGTCCATCAGGCGTCGTTCTTCATACGAGATTTGTACTATATCCTCCACGAATCCGGCAGGATGACCCATGTACTGATGCCAATCCACATGCACAACACATACTGCCAGGCCATAGACTTCCTCCGCAGGACGGCCGCTTGGCACGAGTATGTGACACAGAACGCGTCTCCCTCTAGACTTGGCAACATCCAGATCATTCCAAGCGAACTCGCCGGTCTGGACTCGGACAGCACCGCCTATGCGGTCGACGCGTCCTGCGCACTGTGCTTCCAAGGGCACGAGTCGTGCCACTATCGCTCCAACATGTCCGGGTGCGCGACCATTGAGACCCGTGGCAGGTATCAGTTTTTGCTATTGTCGGAGGAGAACGCTCGCACGGCTCCAGATACGCCATACCGAACATGGCCCGGGTTCAGGATAGAGGTGAGGTCTGAATGACGACAGGTTCCCGTCATACATAGATGCATAGGTATACAAGTCCGAAGCTCACTAGGAGGATCGAGCCATACGATATATACAAGATGCACACACTGCTGCCAGAGCCCTGCATGGAGGTGATGCCGTACATGCATCAGATGCTCCCTCTTGACGAATCAAGACGTGTCCGTGGTAGGGATATAACATTCGTCAACGAGAGGCTTGATCCTGTCCGGTACTACGCAACGTATGTGACACCGTATGAAACCAATCTGCGCCTGAAAAGAATGCAGATGTTTTGGCACAACTGGAAGCGAAACCATATAGAGGAATCCATAAAGCCCCTTGAAGATCTTCCCTGTAAGAACATGGGCCCCGTGAGATATGCCGCAGGTAGCTTGGACCTTCCATATGCACGATCTATCTTGGACGAGATTGATGGCTATATATCCGAATACAATGACTCCCACGAGGATCAGATCGCGTACCTTATGATGCCAAGGAGCCTGTATAGGAGGTATGTTAGCAACGCGCTTCTTGCAAGGCCTAATGCCTGCAAGAACGCTCCCCGGGAGACGGGCACTGGAATCCTGGTGGATCTTGGCGGCATCAGGTTGGTCGTGAGTCTTGAGCTAAACAACATCTCTCAGAACACCATCTATCTGACAACCGGGGAGCATGCCTTCCGGGCCCAGAGCCCCGTATCCATGGTCACGGACTTTGACTATTTTGACAGTACTGGGCGTGTATCATACGTCGAGAGGTACCAGTACTTTTGCGACCCCGACTCGGGGTTCCGGATACAGGTGGAGCCAGAGCTGCACCCTGATCTCCTGTGGCTTTGTTGAATGTAGCGTACTTGGCTCGTAGTAATCATGGTACAATATATCACAATCGTTTGAGTATGATTTCTGTTGCTCAAATTTGTATTATTCGGTTGCCATTGATGCCATTCCTAAAGCACCATGTCTATCTGACATGATATTACAAACTTGTCTTCTGACTGCTTGATTCCGAGTATCTCGATCCCTTGTACCCCCATGGCCTTTAGTTGTTCTTCCGGTGGATAATAGCGGGCAAATAGAGTAAATTTGCATTTTTTTATTACAGGATCATACGTGATCTCTCCTATATCGTCAGATTCGACCTCTCCAATCAACTCGCCCAAGCACTTTATCAGGAATTCTCGACTGTCTAGATCTTCAGAACTCGTCATATATGACACCTCAACTTTCCACAATATGGGCGTGTGGCATCCTCGGGTCTTTCAAACTGACCTCCTGTATAACGCATGCCCATTATAGCTCCTAATGCCCCAAGATCTATTTTTATTTGTTTCGTCATTATCTGGCACGAATCTGGATCTATCGCCGAGATCGCCTCCCTGCATCTCCTAGGTTCGAGGGCAAAATCTCCTGTTTGTGAATATCGTGGCAGACGCCCGTCGCGTTTACCGGTGCAGAGCCCGGTAGGATCCCCTGGTGGGAGCCGGCAGTCATGCAACGTGCGGCAGCAAATACTGTAGATCCCTCGGCCTACTCTGGAACCTCCTGGATTGATAGGGCTTGCATCTGACGCCTCTTCCGTACTTGGATTTTTAAGAGGCGGCCTCCGGTGCCCCCCGTGTACGATGCCATAGACGAGCGGAAGATATTCACCGAGGCCTCCGACCGGCAGATAGGTAGCCTGTGTGACAGCATTGACAAGGGCCGGCTTGACGTCCAAGCCGACTTTCAGAGAAAGTACGTCTGGGACAACAGGCCAGAGCTAAAGAGCCGGCTCATCGAGTCCGTCCTACTAAAGGTCCCGATTCCTGTCGTATACGTGGCCGAAGACGACAAGGGGATGGAGGTGGTCGTTGACGGCCAGCAACGGCTCAGGACCTTCCACGGGTTCCGCAGGAAGGGTGGGTTCAAGCTGAAAAAGCTGCAGATCCTGCATGTTCTCAACGGAAAGGGATACGACGAGCTCCCCAATGAAATACAGTCCAGGATCGACGAGTATCCTATAAGGGTCATAAAGATCCAGAAAGAATCGCACCGGGATATAAAGTTCGACGTATTCGAGCGCCTCAACAAAGGATCTGTAAAGTTGAACAACCAGGAACTGCGCAACTGCATGTACCGTGGCAGCCTCAACTTGTTGCTCATGGATCTTGTGAGCAACCCAGATTTTATGGAAATACAGAACCTACGAAAACCAGATCCTCGAATGCGCGACGCTGAACGGATACTGCGATTCTTTGCGTTCTCGGATCGCGGCATCCAGAACTACAAGTCCCCATCGAAGGAGTTCCTGAATCTCTACATGGAGAGGAACAGGGAGATAACGGCCGATGAGAGAGTAGAAAAGTCCAACCTATTCAAGAAGTGTAGCAGCTTGTGCCGCTCTGTCTTCGGGAATCTAGCTGCACATAGGTGGGTAAAGATGGAAGGCAGTAACGGCGGATATGTGGCCTCCAAATTCAACGACGGCATACTTGACATGCAGATGCTGGGGTTCAAGGAATATGCCAAGCGAGACATAATGCCCCGCCTCCAGGTGATCAGAGATGCCTATATCGACCTTGCGTGCACAGACGAATTTGTGGATACAGTGCAGATCGGTACCTATGGGACGAGCCAGACCAAGAGGCGTATGGAGATGTGGCTGAACAGGCTTCGTGAGGTGGCTGGTTATCCGTCCGACGACTCCCGATTCTACACGTCATCCGACAAGGATATCCTGTTCAGAAAAGAAGGAGCCAGTTTGTGCGCCATATGTGGCAACCTTATACTGGACGCGGATGATGCTCACGTGGATCACATAGAGCGCCACTCCGACGGTGGCAAGACGGACATTTCAAACGCGCAGCTGACCCACCGCTACTGCAACCTTGGGAAGGGGTAGATTCCTACGAACACCATATCCGTACTCATAGAAGGAAAGATAGCGTCCAAGATTGCGTCCTTTGATCCTCATCTGCAGGAGTGCCTGCTAGTGAAGATACGTGGCCTATACGACCACTCCCCCACGCACGTCCCCGGGCTTCCCGGAAGTCGGGACGGTTCAAGTACCTGAGTGCTTGAATTCCTGCCGTCGTGCAGAATATCACAACTGCCATGATTGGGGGACACCGGCAATAATGGATGTGTATCTACACCATAATGACATCCACGTCGCCGCCGGCCTGTACCGCGGACATCCTCCCCCCGACCTGCGTGTTTCCCCTGACGCTTGCCACCCATAGGCCCGCGTCTTCCCCGTCCCCCATGGGGGCTACCGTGCCCCCCTTCCACGCCTTTAGCCTCGTCTGATCCGTTCTGATGTCCGCACCCGCCCTCACGCAGATGACCGTCCCGGATCCGAGTACCTCGACCTCCCTGTCGCCGTCCCCGCCTCCTCTGTTGTCGCTGCCGTTCTCCAGCACGCCCACGCCGCCCCTTACGGCGCCGGGACCCGCCGGTACGGCAGGCCCGTCCAGGGTCACAAGCATGCCCCTTTCAAGAATCTGGCCCGCCGCGACCCCGACCATCCGGCCGTTCATCCTGACCGTGGCGTTGCCAAGGCGGGACTCGTATTCCGGGCCTGGATCCATCCCGATCCCCCCGGACGGGCGGCTTTATGGGTTTGGCCAGCAGGTGCGCCACGTACAGGGGCAGGCGGTGCGATCAGGGGATCCGGGCCGTCCCAATATCAAAACCGGGTGTTATGGCGGTTTTCACGCCATATGGGCTGTCTGTAGATAACCCCGTCCCTGAACTCCGCTAGCACGGGAGCCCTGCACCGGGTGAAAAGATGCAGGTTTCCCGGTGCCGCGATCTGGAGGTGGATATGGTACAAATACAGGAGTGCTGGGGCTGGACGGAAGCTGCATACTCCCCCCGATCGTACCGCTCTGATGTTGCGCAACCGCAACATCGAAATAGTTCTTAAATACTAGGACTTTATACCCTACCTGTGAAAGGCCGGATATTCATAAGCTGCATCAACAAGGCGGCGATCAGGTATGCCCGGGTGCTTGAAGCCATGCTTAGGGAGGCCGGATATGACCCCTATCTCTCAGCAGATAACCCCGAATACGGGAGGTATCTCCTTGACAAGATAAAGACCAAGATACGCCGATCCGACCTCGTGATCGGCATCATATCCAACGAGTTGTCGGTATTCGTGTACGAGGAGCTGGCCTATGCGGAGGACCGGGTGCCCGTAATCCGGATGGTCGAGGCCGGGACACGGGTGGACGCAAGCGGGTTCACCCATGGCAGGGAGTACGAGCCGTTCGAGGCGGACGGGTTTGAAGCCAGCACCCTCCGGGTGCTCCGGTATATAGAAGAGCGCGGCATCAGGAACCTTCCCAAGCACCCGGTGCTTACTGATCCGCCTGAGCGAGTCCCCCTGCATGAGCCCGGCTTCAGAGAGTACCCTGCGGGATGGGCCCCCGACCATGTGATGTTCCAGGTCGGGACGAGGAGGATCCTCCCTGTGGCGGGTAGCGCCCAAAGGCGCCTCTGGCCCCGCCGCCTGTTACGCGGTGCTAGGGCCACGCAGGAACCTAACCTGGGAGGAATAGGGGGTGCCGTCCCGGCGCCCGCAGTTGATGTGCAGCGGCGCGCCGGACGACCCCGGGGTCGCCTGCGCGGAGTGGGACGCCCAAAATCCGCAGGTACCTGGCCAGATCCTCGTAAAACCGGTTCAAGAAAGCAGACGCTGGTATACGCGAGGATCTCAAAGTCCCTGTATTCTGCAAAGGACACGGCCGAGAAGTTACTGCTTGAATACAAGGCACGCGACAACCGCAGAGACGGCGAACTGGCCCTACACAGGGCAAAGATCCTGGTACTACAGGATGACCTGTCTGACCTGTCCGAGGCGTTTGACAGGATAATGAGGACTAGCGGTGATTACCTGCACGACGAAACGCGTTGCCGCATTGAGATGATCTCAAGGCTGTGCAGGATCGGACCTGGCCTTTCAAGCAGAAAACCGTCGACAGGCCCCTCGTTCTACGCCGATCTGTTATATGAGATCTCTGACGCCGCTGCAAACCTCATGGACGTCTTTCCCAAATACCCAGAGGAGCGCATGTTCACAGTATCCTGCGACCGATCGGCATATCCGGTAGGTGGCAAGATCCACGCGTGGGCATGCGCGCCCGATGCCGAACACTGGGCCCCCATGAAATTCGAGATATTCGACGGCAAGATGGATATGATAGACGTAAAGATTACCAGCTCCCGGCACAGTCGGCCACCCGGCCAAAGCATCGCGACCCACGGCGTCAGCTTTAGAATGGATAAAGACCTGTATAGTTACGTGCAAAAGTTTCTGAACTAGATCCAATCGTCCATAACAGTTATTGATCGCGCCTCCCGTGTAACGGCATGCACCAGTTGGACAAGGAGGAGTTCAGGAGGGCGTACAAGGCAGAGCGCGACCCGAACATGTGCAGGAGGCTGGCGGCGGTATGGCACTTCGTGTATCTTTGCAAGGACATA
>UYNY03000009.1 GCA_900620265.3 Nitrosopumilaceae archaeon
CGTCCCGGCCGCCACCGGAACCACGGATGCCAGGACCGACCTGCGGACTTTCACGGCGCCCGCCGCCGGCCGCGGCCCGTTTAAAGATATTGTGAGGATCATGGCCGCGGAGGCAGGGCCGGGGGCTCGAGAGCCAGCGGCCGGGGCCGTATGCCGGGTACGCGCCATGTGGCGCACGCCGCGGAAAAAAGCACCGCGGGGGTGCGCATGTGCATCCATGGCGGGGCGTGGGCGCCCGCTATTGCGTGGCCGCCTCGGCGCCGGTGCCCGTGGAGGATGCCGGAAAATCCAAGAGGCAGGTGGCGGGGATCGGGTCGGGCGGGGATCGGGTCGGCGTGGAGCAATGCCGCATCATAGCAGGCGGCCGCGAGAGGCGTAATGCCCGGAATATTCTAGTTTTCCACGACGGATTGGATCGGTTCTACCGGGTCAGTGATACTTGAACGTCAGGATCCAGCTCCAGTACACGCTCGCCGTATGGGAGCGCGTCCTCATAGTTTGAATCGAACAGGACTAGGAACATTGCAAAGTTGGGATAGAGGCCGTCCGGATCCGCCGTGATGGCGGCCTCTGCATGCACGGCGGCGGCGTCAATATCAGCATGCATGAATGCCAGTATCGACCGTAAAGCCTGCACGTCGGAATCATCCGGCGCAAGCCTGTTCAGAATCGCCATGTATTCGTCAACCGTCACTGCGCGTTCCCTGTCAAACGCGAGAGCGACGATCTCGACAAGGATGACGGCATCGGACTCGACGAGTCCCGCGTCACTGGTGAGATATATCTTGCCGTCGTCGAAGGCGGCCGTGAGGTTGCCTAGAAAGTGATGGTGGCTGATCTTATAGTCCTTCCAGAGGGCGGCGGATTCCCTGATGTACATCGGGATGGGCTTGTCGTAGTCCGGGACGGGGTCGCGTGGCGGTAATAGATAGTAGTTGGTAGGGGGAGACGGGCGCTGAGAATAGATAGACGGGTGGCTTAGGGGTGGAAGCGGCGGATAGAGGACTTGAGGGGCCGGGGGCGGCTTGATGGCCACCGGGTCGGACTCCTCCCAGGGCACGGAAATATAGATGCCGGCGATGGCGGCGCCTGCAACACAGACTGCCCCCACGATAGGGCCGATATATTGCGTTGAGACCAATCCGCAGGGCGGTCCCTAGAGCCCTTATTTAAAGCGGCCTCTGCTCGGTTCCGTAAAGTTGGCGGCACATAGGCACGAGTCAGGCAGTGTAATGAGATAGGTTAGATCGTCCAAAATGCCCAAGACATCATAGGCGGCGAGGTCTTGGAGGGCGGCGTCCGGGGCGTCTCGGTACATTTTTTCCAAACGGGCAAGGATGGACTCAATCTTCTTGTTGGGTTCATGCATCTTAATATCTAGTGGCACCGATGCCAGTATTGCACGTTTTTCGCAAACGTCCTCCACCAAGTCCCCACCACACGGCATGAACGGATCCGCCGCATCATGATCGAACTTGCGTTCACATATGGAAGCCCATCCGGCAGCCGCACCGTTGTCTTTGAGTGGTTTGATCATGTAATGTGCGGTTGAAAGCCTCTGTTTGAGGAACGCGCGTATTGTAAACGAGTCGTCGCTGCAGGCCATTCAGTACTCGCCCCGTCTCATGGGCCGGTATCAGAGATGGCGTGTTTAAATGTTCGATGCCGGGGTTCGTACGAGTTCACGTCAAGCACGGGGTGGATCCTAGCTGATCACCCGGATCTATTTAGGCCGCCCCCGGGGGCCTCCCATGGGGGGGCGTCCGGGGAAGCAGCCACTGGGGAGCGAACGGCGGCCCAGAGCTAGATCCCAATGCGCCTCCCATCCTCGCCCCGCACGGCGTGTCTCCCGCCCCGTCCACCAGCCCGTTGTATGGCCGCCTTCCAGAGGCAGGACTTGGGGCCGCCCGGTCCACGGGGGCAGCGCATGCGGGCCTGACACTGCGGGGGATCGGCGCGCGCCAGCCGGGACAGCGTCCCCGAAAGGGGCGGCGCCTATCGCGACCCGAGGCGCCACACGGCGCGCGCGCCCGCGGCCGCCAGCACGGCCGCCCCCAGGACCAGCATCACGGCTCCCGAGGCCACCTCGTGCCAGGTAACCAAATGATACCCGTACTCCGAGGCATACGAATCCGTGTCAAAGGTGAGGCGCACCGGCACCCTCTCCGCGCCGCCCCATACGGTGAGGGTGTACGTGCCGTCCACATCCGCCTCGAAGCTGCCGCCATTAACCAATGCCGACATCCCGGGCTCTACCGTCGGGAGGTCGACAGTGAACACCTCGTACGTGGAGGGGCCGTGCAACGTGGCCATGACCACCTTGGCGTAGGGCGACTTTACCAGAAAATAGGTGGACGTCCCCGCGATGACATAGACGGACGCCTCCAGGACATCCCCCCTGTCGCCGCCGACGGTCCCGGAAATGTAAACAGACTCGAACGGGGGCAGGAACAGCCTGCCGATCGCCGAGGCCACGGTGGAGAGGAAGTCCTCCGCCTCCTCCGGCCCGTCCCAGCGATACGGCCTATAGGAATCATCCTCGTACGCCACGACCACCGCCAGCCCGGCTGCCACCAGGGCCGTCCCGGCCGCCACCGGAACCACGGATGCCAGGACCGACCTGCGGACTTTCACGGCGCCCGCCGCCGGCCGCGGCCCGTTTAAAGATATTGTGAGGATCATGGCCGCGGAGGCAGGGCCGGGGGCTTGAGAGCCGGCGGCCGGGGCCGTATGCCGGGTACGCGCCATGTGGCGCACGCCGTCCCGCCGTATGTCCGGGAGATCACTGGGCGCGGGAGCTTGTGCGGGGCCGGCGACTGGTACGACATACCGAATGGAGGGGGGCGCCATGACGCCAAGCCAAGACGCCAAGACGGGACGCCAAGACGGGACGCCAAGACGGGACGCCAAGACGGGACGCCAAGACGGGACGCCAAGACGGGACGCCAAGACGGGACGCCAAGACGGGACGCCAGAAACATTACAGATCAAAGCCCGGCCGGAGGCCGGGCCGACATGACGGGGGG
>UYNY03000010.1 GCA_900620265.3 Nitrosopumilaceae archaeon
CTCGGCGTCTTGGCTCGGCGTCTTGGCTCGGCGTCTTGGCTCGGCGTCTTGGCTCGGCGTCTTGGCTCGGCGTCTTGGCTCGGCGTCCCCCCCCCGGCTCATAGGCTGGTTCCTGACGTGGTGTCTGACCAGTAGGCCCCCGCCCCGGCTCGGCGTCCCGGCTCCGTCATTCGACCCTCCCTCGTATCAGTTACGGCCCCCGGTCGGCCCCCGCCCCCAGCGCGCTTCCGGACATACGGCAGGACGGTCCCGCGCCCCCGGCTATCTAGTACGTTGTGTGATCCCCCGGGGCATCGGATAATGGGGCTCCGCATGCGCCCGCGCGGCCGAGATCCCGGCGCCGGCACGACGTACCGATCAGGGATTTCCTCGGGCGCCCCGGGACTTGGAACGGCCCCGCTTGGAGGCATGACGTCTAGACCTTCCTACCCAGATCATCCGGCACCCCGGCAGACGGCCTATTGCAACTGGATGTCAGTGTATTCGCGTCAGGCTAAAGCTGGAAACGCCTAAATCACGTCCTAGCCATTAAAGTTGGGATGGCAGATCTTGACTATGACGAATCTTTCAAGAACGGCTGTACGGCGGCAGAGACGAAAAAATTCGGAGAGGCGGCAGACTGGTTTGACAGGATGCTGGGGCTCGGCCCGGAGGCGCCCGGGTGCTCCATTACAAGGGCCGATGTATCGCCGGGCTTGGGAGGCGCGCCGAGGCCGTATGGTATTGTGACCTAGCGATCGAGTCGGAATCATCCGGCCCATGCATCCCGTTCCACAAGGCCCCTGCTAGTCTATCCTGCCTATGTATTCCCTCTTGTTCCAGATCTTCCATTCGGCCACCCATGCCCTCTCGTGTATCAGGATGACCTTGCACCGGCGGCATACCCTGAGCGGCAGTGAGAACCTCTTGACGGTGCTGGTACGAGCCACAAAGGACGGCGTGATAAGTACCCCGCTCTCGCACTCGGGGCATCGTATGATGTCTCTGGGACCGTTAGATCCTGCCATTTATACGGTATTATAAGGTACTAATAATAAATGCTTGGCCAGAGCCGAAGATCGGCTGGTGCAGGGACAACGAGTGCCCTGCCTGGGGGGGGGGGGGGTAGGCGTGGGGCTCGGGGGTGGCACATCTTGGCAGGATCGGGAACTGCCAAATGCACACATCCCGCGTGTCGGGAAACTGGGATCCTCCCTTGACGCCCCGGCACCCGGGATGGGCCCGGACGCCCCGTGGAACCGCGACACCGCGTCTGTGCCCGGCCCTGCCGGCCCTGCCTTGGCAACGGGGGGGGGGGGTCGGCGGCGGATCCTGACGGGGACGATCATGTCGGAATTCGTGGGCGGCTGGCGGGCCATCGCGGGGAAGTCACATAGTGGACAGCCGCGGAGGTCGGTGATATCCCCGGCAGTAAACCCGTCATGATCGGAGTGTAGATTGGCGGTGATCCGCCCGTGGAATTGATTCATTGAAAAATACGGTGGCGGAAAGACGGCCAGGGACACCCTGGTGGCGTTCTATGCCCTTAGCATCGCAAACTCCGCCCTGCGCATGACATCCTCCAGCGTGCTGATGGACGGCAGCCTTGCCGGGTCGTTGGAGACCGTCAGCGTCACGGTGACGGTCCTCTCATCCTCCCTGATATCCAGCCTGGGGTCGCTGCCCTCAAGGGGGGAGAGCGGTACCGCTGCTCCCTCCTTCATGGCGCGCTCCACGCTGCCCGCGCCCGGCGCCGGCAGCGACCTTGACACCTCCAGCTCCGCTCGGCCGTCGCGCATGCGCAGCTCCGCGCCGTCGATATACCCCGAGCCGTCCGGCCCCCCTATCTCGAGGTCCAGGCTGATCACCCCCATGGCCAGGTCAATATCGGCGTCTATGATCCTGCAGGGGGCGCTGATGACCTCCCTGATTGACTCCTCCAGATTGTAGCCGATCCTAGAGCGCCGCACGACAGAGGCCGGCAGGTCCTCCACCCTCCCGTACCGGTCGTCCCGCCCCATGCCGGATCCCCGGCCCTGCTGGTAATTAAGGTGCGCCCCGGCCCCCCGGCCCGCCCCCAGGCCCCCCGGCCCCGGACCGCCCCGGGGGCCGTCAATCCAACATCTCGGGGCGGTGGACCCCGGGCCGATATCCCGAATCCACGCCCCCGGGATGGTGGCTCCCCGGCCCAGGGAAGCGTTAAATGCCCCGGATCCGGCCCCCGGGCATGGGGCGCGGCCAAGCCGGTACACGGAGAAGGTGGACCGGGGGGGAATTGAACCCCCGACATCCCCGTTGCGAACGGGGCATTATACCACTAAACCACCGGCCCGAATAACAGTGAAATACGGGGATCGGCCCAATAAAATACATGGTATCGCCCGTGGTAATACCCATAGTGGTGGTCGGGATCGCCGCCGCCGCGGCCTACCTGATCTACAGGACCGTCCTCTACGACTATTTCTGCAGGAGGTCGGTCGACTCGACCCTCCTCGAGTACGGGATAAAAAAGACCCAGCCGCAGATAATCCGCGAGTACCACGCCTCAAAGGGCGAGCAGATATCCGACGCCGAGGCCTCGAGGCTGGCAAGGCACTACCGGCAGAGGCAGCCTGACAGGTTCCTTGCCATGTACGACGAGATGCGCGAGCGGCGCCCCGGCTAGGGGGACGTCGGTATCTGTATGAACGGGGTCCCGCCCTCGCCGACTACCAGCGGGAGCTTGCCGTCCCACTCCTGCGTCTTTAGCCACTCCAGATAGTTGGGGTTCTGGGCCAGCGCCTCGTTGATTATCTGGATGGCCCTGGCCTCGCCCTCGGCCTCTGCGATGTTGGCCGCCGCGACGCCCTTTGCCTGGGCCTCCTGCTGCTGCGCCTCTACCTGGATTCTGAGAAGATCGTTCTCGGCCTTTAGCGCCTTTTGCTCGGCCTCGACCTTTGCCTCGATCGCCTGCGAGAACAGCGCCGAGAACTGGAAGTCGGTGATTGATATGACCTCGGTCACCACGTTGAACGAGTTGAGCCTCTCGCGGATCTCCACCTCGATGTCCGACTTTACCTGCGGCCTCTTCGTGATGAGCTCCTCGGCGTTATAGTTGGCCGTGACCTGCTTTACCACCTCCTCGATGGCCGGCTGGATGACCCTGTCCTCGTACTGGAGGCCAACCTCCTGGTACAGGTAGTGGACAGAGTCGGGCGACGGGTGGTAGTTGACCGTGACCGCCGTCGAGACCGTCTGCAGGTCCTTTGACGCCGACGTGGTCGACTTTACGTACTTTAGCGTCCTCACCTCCACGTTCACCACAGAGTCCGCAAACGGCACCACAAAGTGCAGGCCCTCCGACAGCGGCGGCACGCTCGTGTCCACCGCGCTCCAGTGGAGCAGGACGCCCCTGTGCCCTGCCTCGACGATGCTCACCGACGAGTAGATGACGACCCCGGCCACTATCAGCCCCACGATTATCACGGCGCCCGCCTTTGCGGCCCCCGTGTTCACCCTGGGGCTCTCGTACCTTGACACGGCAGGCCCCCCGTGCTAGCTATAATTATACCGTTGGGTCGCGGGCCCCCGTGGTGGCACCTTGACGTACGACCTGGTGGTGGCCGGGGCCCGGGTCGTGACGCCGTCAGGCACGGTCGAGAGGAACGTGCTGGTAAAGGACGGCCTCGTGGCCGGCCTCTCCTCGGCGGTGCCAGAGTGCGGCAGGCTGGTCCGGGCCGACGGCCTCGTGGCCGTCCCCGGCATGATAGACCCCCACATGCACTATGGCGTCTACTCGCCGGTCGACGAGGCGGCAAGGACCGAGTCGCGCGTGGCAGCGGCCGGCGGCACCACCACCATGATGAGGATGCTCCGCCTCGGCGTGCCGTTCGAGGAGGGCCTGCCGGCCCAGCTCGAGGCCGCCTCGCGCTCCCACCTGGTCGACTATGCGGTCCATGCCTCGGTCTTTGACGAGGGGCAGATAGCCGGCATGGGGTTCTGCGCCAAGATGGGCGTCACCTCGTTCAAGATCTACATGAACCTCGGCGGCGAGGTCGGGCACGTCTACATGGACCAGCCGCCAGGCCACGGCGAGCTCGTCGGCGCAAGGGTCGAGGTCTCGCCGGGGATCGTCGAGGGGGTCGTCGAGCGCGCCGCCTCGCTGGGGTGCCCCGTGCTCGTCCACGCAGAGGACTATGAGGCGTGCGGGTGCGGGATGAAGGAGGCGCGCGGGCGCGGCCTTGACGGGCTCGGCGCGTGGTCCGAGAGCCGCCCGCCCGACTCGGAGGCAAAGGCGATACGCCAGGTGTGCGCGGCCGCGAGGCGGCACGGGTGCGCCATCTACGTGGTGCACGTCGGATCAAGGCTGGCGCTAGAGCAGGTGCGCCGCGAGAGGGCGCTCGGCACGGAGATCCGCGCCGAGACGTGCCCCCACTACCTGGCGCTAACCCACGAGGGGCGCGGCGGGTACCTTGCAAAGGTGATGCCCCCGATAAGGACGCGCGCCGACTCTGAGAGCGCGTGGGGGGCCGTCCGCGACGGCACGATCGACGCCGTCGGCACCGACCACGTCGCGAACCGGCTCTCCCTCAAGGACGGCTCCGACGTCTGGGAGTCGCTTGCCGGGTTCCCCGGGTCCGGCACGATGGCGCCGCTGCTGCTCCACCACGGGGTCAACGCAGGCAGGATCACGATCGAGGACTTTGCGCGCCTTACCAGCGGGGCGGCCGCCCGCATATTCGGGCTCGCCGGCAAGGGGCGGATCGAGGAGGGCGCCGACGCCGACATCGTGCTGCTGGACCTGCGGACGGAGCGCAGGGTCGAGGCGGGCATGTTCGGCGGGTACTCTGACTATGACGTGTACGAGGGGCAGGTGCTGCGCGGGTGGCCCGCCGTTACCATCTCGAGGGGCGAGGTCGTCTCCGAGGGGCTCGACGTCCACGCGTCGCCCGGGCGGGGCAGGCTGGTGCTGCGCCTCAGAGGATCCTGAACCTCGAGCCGCGCATCGCCTTGTAGATGGTATCCGGCCTCCTCGTGAATATGCCGGCCTCTGCCACCCCGGGCACGGCCCGTATCCTCCGCGCAAGCGGGCGGGGATCCGCTATTGCACCAAAGTCGCAGTCAAGGACGAGGTTGCCGCTCTCCGTGAACGCCGGGTACCCGCGCCCGGACTCGCGGAGGGCCGGCCTCGATCCCATCCTCTCAAGGTGGGCCGCCGCGGAGCTCCGCGCCGCCGGGTGCACCTCGACGGGGACCGGCATCGAGAGGCGCCTTGGGAACTTTGACATGTCGGCCGCGACCACCACCCTGCGGGCCATCCCGAAGAGGATCGCCTCGCGCAGCAGGGCCCCGCCGCCGCCCTTGATGAGCGTCCCGTCGGGCCCCACCTGGTCGGCCCCGTCTAGCACGACGTCCACGGAGCCGGCCTGGCCGGCGTCCATCAGCGGGATCCCCTCCTCCTCGGCGACGCCCCTTATCTGCAGCGACGTGGGGACGCCGGTGACGCGCAGGCCGCCGCGCGCGCGCCTTGCTAGCGCGCGCACCATCGCGGTCGCCGCCCTGCCGCTGCCGAGCCCGACCACGCTCCCGTCCGCTACGGACGCGGCCGCGTGCTCTGCGATAGCTGCAAGCGCGCCCTCGTACGACATTATTCCAGCTCTGCCTGGTTCATCTTTGAGAGCACCTTGTCCATGTCCTTCTTTAGGTTGTTGAACGTCTCATAGTCGTCCTCGTCGTCAAACAGGTCGGGTTCCGACGGCGCCGCGCGCGGCGCCTCCGGTCTTGCATCCTGCGCGGCCGGCGCCTCTGGGCGCCTTGCAGCAATCTCGGTTCCCGGCGAGACGACCGGCAGGCCTGCCGCCGGCTTTGGATCAGCCCTTGGCGGCGCGGCCGGCGGCGCGGCAGGCCCCGCGGGCGCGGCCTCCCTTGGCGCCTCTTGCCTTGCCGGCGCGACCTCGCTTGCGGGCGCAACCTCCGGCATCGCGGCCTCCGCCGGCGGCGCCATCGGCGCCGGGGCGGCCCTCGGCGCGCCGCCGACGCTTGTCAGCGTGGTAAGCTCGAACGACGGGCGCGGCGCCTCCGGCCTGCGCTCCTCCCGCGGGATCTCGCGCGCGGCCTCCTTCCTTGCCGCCCTCGGCCTGGCCTGCTCTGTCTTTGGCGCCCTGGCGGCCTGCTCGGCCTTTGCGGCCGGCGCCACCTGGATCCTCGCCGACATCTCGCGCAGCCGCTCGTCAAGCCCTGCCATCCTCTGGTCGAGCATCTCTGCGATCCCGTCACCGAGGGTCCCAAGGTCCGGGTACCTTGACCTTGAGGCCTTTTCTATCCTGGCCAGCACGTCGCCGAGCCTGCGCTGGTACAGCGCGAGCAGCCTGTCCCTCTGCACGTCCGTATACGGGCCCGGCTCGTGCAGCATCGTTATCGCCATGGAGAGCTTTCTCCTCTCGTGCTCGAGCGGCCCGAGCTCCGACCTCGGGCGGACGGACGGGAGCCGGACGCGTGGCCTGCCCCTCACCGCGGCCGCCGTTGCCGCCGCGCCGGCGATCGAGCCCACGGCGATGGCAAGTTCCTGCATTTTACGTGTACCACTTTATCCACGAGTACTTTCTAATCTTCGAGTCGGGGAACCCGCAGCTGGCGCAGCGGCCCTTCCTCTTGTGGAGCGAGTTGCGGCCGCACCTGCGGCACCTGATGTGCACCTTTTTCTTGGTAAAGCCCCCCATGGAGGTGGTGCCCTTTGTCATTGCCCCACCTTCGGAGGGGGCGATATCATCACGACGTTGTCCCCCCTCACGACGATCGTCCCCAGCGGCTTTGGGTCCCCGTCAGGCACCAGCTCCTCCGACCCGTCAAGCAGCAGGTTCATGTGCTGGTCGAACCCCAGCAGGGACCCCCTTATCGACTTGTCCCCCTTTAGCTTTATGAGCACCACCTGGTTTATGCTCTCGTCGAGCACCTTTACCGCCATGTCCGCCGACATCCCCCCGGCCCGGGCGCCCCCTACTATTAACAATTTGGTATGCCGCGGAGCACGGCCACGCACTCGGCCCTCATGCTGCGCGTGACGGCTGCCAGCAGGGCCCTCCCGCGCGCTGCGCTCGCCCCCCTCGGGTCGCCCCAGACCCCGCCCGGGGCCGCCTCGGGGAACGACCTTGAGGCCAGCCTGGCCAGCCGGGATATCTCCGCCGGATCCATCCCCTCCGTGACAAGGCCCCTCCTGGCCTCTGACATGTACGCCCTGCAGCCGGCCGCCAGGGCCAGCGAGGTCTCCGTCCGGCCCGCGTGCCCGAGCCCCTCCTTCATGTGGCGCCAGTAGTGCATCACGCGGACCTCCGGCATCCCCCTGCCGGCAAACGGGCGCCGCAGCGCATCAAGGTTCCCCCGGTGCCCGTTGACCACGAATATGGCCCGGGCGCCGCACGATCCGACCGACCTGCAGACGTCCCGTACCACCCCGCGGAGCACCGCCGGGCTCAGGCTCGCGTTGAAGAGCGGCGCGTGCTCGCGTGATACGCCGTATCCGATGGCGGGCAGCAGCACGCCGCCCATCACCGACGCGAGGCGCCGCGACACCTCCTGCGCGATGTCGGCATCGGTGGTCACCCCGAGGTGCGCCCCGTGCTGCTCGGCGGACCCCACCGGGAGGAACGCGGGCGCGCCGCCTGCCAGCGCGGCCCGGATCGAGGGGTCCGTGCCGCGGACCCGCGCCATCAGCGCCCCCTTACGTGCACCCGCCGCCAGCGCACGTCCAGCCTGCCCGCCAGGTGCAGGCGCACGGCGCGCAGCAGCACCCGCGCCTCCAGCCTCTGCCCGCGCCCCTTTACCTGCTCCAGCGTGTCGCCGGGGTCCACCTTGAACGGCTCCTGCAGTATTATCGGGCCCTGGTCCAGGCTCTCCGTCACATAGTGCGCCGTCACGCCGGCAACCTTTGCGCCGCGCTCGTGCGCCTGCTCGTAGGCTAGCGCGCCGGGGAACGCCGGCAGCAGCGACGGGTGTATGTTTATTATCCGCTCCGGGTACCTCCACACAAAGTTCGGCGTCAGTATGCGCATGTACCTTGCGAGCGCTATGAGGCCGATGTCTGCCTTTTTGCACGCCGCCAGCATCTTCCTCTCGGACGCCTGCTGGTCGCGCCCGCCTGCAAGCACGAACGGGATCCCGTGCCTTTTGGCAAGCGGCCGCAGCGCGCCGTCCGTCCCCACGATCAGCGCCACCCTGCCTCCTAGCGTGCGCCGCGCCCCGAGTATCGCCTCGAGGCAGCCCGGCTCCCTCGTCACGAAGACGGCCACGTTCTTTGGGCGCCCAGTCTCGTGGTGCGTGTCGACGTCCATCCCCGTCTCTGCGCCTATCCTCCCCACCGCCGCGTCAAGGGCGCCGGCGTCGACCCCCCTCGGGAACGACGCCCTGATGTGCATGCCAAAGAGCCCCTTGATCACGTTCTGGCTCATCCTCTCGATGTTGCCGCCGGACTCGAAGACGGCGTTGGTGAACGCGGCGATGACCCCGCCGCGGTCCCTCCCGACCGCCGTTATGCCTACCTCGTGCCTCCTCACGGGGCGCCGCGACCCCGCCCGCGTTAAAAAGGATTACCGCGTATGCGGAAGGTGGGATTCGAACCCACGAACTCCTAAGAGATAGGGTCCTAAGCCCTACGCCTTTGACCGGGCTGGGCGACTTCCGCGCGCGGCGCCCCGCTAGACACAAATTTATCTATTCGCAGCGCCCCCCCGTGGGGAGGTACTTTGGGACCAACGGGATGCGGGGCGTATTCGGGTCCGGCATCACGGTGGGGACCGCCTGCAGGATGGCCGCCGCCGTGGGGGCGCGCCTCGGCCGCGGGCCCGTCCTGGTGGGCCGCGACGGGAGGTGGTCCGGCCCCGCCCTGCTGCGCGCAGCCTCCTCCGGGATCTGCTCTGCCGGCCTTGACTGCGCCGACGCCGGCCTCGTGCCGACGCCGTGCCTCGAGTATGCCGTGAAAAAGCTCGGCTATGCCGGCGGGATAATGGTGACGGCCTCGCACAACCCGCCCGAGTACGGCGGGATAAAGCCGGTCGCGGCCGACGGGGTCGAGTTCTCGCGCGATGACGAGGATGCCACGGAGGACATCTACGACTCGGGGGGGCCGGCCCCCGGCAGGTGGGGGTCGCGGCGCGAGGAGGATGGCGCGGTCGGCGCGTACCTTGGCGGCGTCGCCTCGGAGGTGGACGCCGACGCGATCCGGGCGGCGGGATGCGGCGTGGTGATCGATGCCGGCAACGGGGCGCAGGCCCGCGTCGCGCCCGAGCTCTGCCGGATGCTCGGCGTCAGGGTCCGCGTCATAAACGGGGATGTCGACGGGGCGTTCCCCGGGCGCGGCCCAGAGCCGACCCCGGAGAACCTCGGCGCCCTCTCAGAGGCGGTCCGGGAGGAGGGCGCCTCGCTCGGCGTCGCGTTTGACGGGGACGGTGACAGGAGCGTCTTTTGCGACGGGGACGGCAGGATACTGACCGGCGACAGGTCGGCCCTCGTCATGGCGCGAAGCATCCTGGCATCAAGCCCCGGCTCGCTGGTCGTCACGTGCCACAACTCGGGGAGCGCCATCGAGGAGGTGGCCGCCGAGTCAGGCTCCCGGGTGGCCCGCACGAGGGTCGGCAGCGTCGAGGTCTCGCGCAGGATGGTCGAGGACGGTGCGCTAGTCGGGTTCGAGGAGAACGGGGGCTTCATGTACGGGCGGCACAACCAGGTGCGCGACGGCTGCATGGCGCTCGCGCTGATGCTCGGGATCGCCGCCAGGTCCGGGATCTCCGATGCCGCGGCCGCGCTGCCCGTATCGCACACCGGCAAGACAAAGATCCTCTGCAAGCCCGGATCCATGCGGGATGCCATGGCGCGGATTGCGGCCGCCAACCCCGGGTGCGACACCGGCGACGGCATACGCGTCGAGGAGGGGCCGCGCGACTGGGCCATGATCCGCGCCAGCGGGACGGAGCCGGTGATACGCGTCTATGCCGAGGGGTCGACGGGCGCGGAGCTGGAATCGAGGCTTGCAAGGTTCGAGCGGATGGTGCGGGATCACCTGACCGGCGCATAGACTGCGCTGACGCCGGTCCTGTCAAAGTAGATGGTCCCGTAGGCGTCGGCGTACGCGTTTGCAAGGTCGTGGTAGATTATCTCGATCCCGGCCGGCTCGCCGGGGTCCGCCTCCCAGTCCGCGACATCCCCGTCAAACGGAACCCACGGCGCGTATACGACGTGGTGCGACCCGTCGGCGTGTATGATCCTTATCCCGCCGACCATCGACCCGTCGGCCTCGTCAAACGTCCTGATGTCGCACGGGCCCGGCGGCTCCGTGGTCGCCACGAGCGAGCCTTCCAGGACGCCGTGTATGTTGATGCTGCACTCGCCCCGCTCCGACATGGTGTGCGGCGGCCCGATGACCAGCGGGAGCTCCGAGGCGCTAGCGACGGGCGCGCCCGTGACCCCCTGCCCCGAGAGGTACCTGATGGCCTCTGCAAACTCGGCATCCGATATCCTGCCCTCGGCCCAGAACGAGGCGATCTGCCTTATCCAGTCGGGTATCTCGGCCCCGGAGGCGGCGGCGGGGACGGCGGCCAGGGCGGCCGCGAGCGTCATGCACGCGGCGATCCGGGCAGGTTCCATGCACGGGCGCCCCGTCCGGGGGCCGGTTTAAACCTTGCACCGGCAACACTTTTAACGTCTCATACGGGGCACCGCGCAGAGGCGAGGAGAAGGTGGCAAAGGCTTACTATGTAAAGTTCGAGACCCCGGCGGACCTCGTGGGGCCCATCCTTGAGGCCCTGCGGGCGGCCGCCAACGGGGGCAAGGTCAAAAAGGGCACCAACGAGGCGACAAAGGCGATCGAGCGCGGCGTCAGCAAGCTGGTCGTCATAGCCGAGGACGTGGAGCCCCCCGAGGTGGTGGCGCACCTGCCGCTCATATGCGAGGAGCAGGACGCCGCGTACGCGTTCGTCCCGACCCGGCAGGAGATCGGCAAGGCGCTCGGCATCGACGTCACGACGGCGGCCGCGGCCATACTTGACGCCGGCGACGCGCAGCACATCGTCGAGCAGGTCGTCGAGTCCCTCAAAAAGTCAAGGGAAGGCGGATCCGCTTGAGCGCGACGGCGTCGGACGAGGTCGTCCAGTCGGAGGTGATCCAGATAGTGGGGCGCACCGGCATCGCCGGCGAGGTGATCCAGGTGCGCGTAAAGGTCATCACCGGCAAGGACAAGGGGAGGATACTTACCAGGAACGTAAAGGGGTCGGTGCGCCTGCGCGAGATCCTCATGCTCCGCGAGACGGAGCGGGAAGCCAAGAAGATAAAGTAGGTGTGATGGGTTGAGCCTCCTAGTAAAGCCGTGCAGCTTTTGCGGGAGGCCGGTGCCAAAGGGGTCCGGCACCATGCTGGCAAGGAACGACGGGGCCGTGCTCTGGTTCTGCTCCTCAAAGTGCAAGAAGAACTCCCAGTCCCTGCGGCGCGACCCGCGCAAGCTAAAGTGGACTGCAAAGCACGTAAAGGGCGGGATAAGGAAGTGAGTTGGCCGACAGGACGCTCTTCATCATAAAGCCCGACGCCGTCTCGAGGGGGCTCGTGGGCCGGATAATATCGCGCTTTGAGGAGCGCGGCTTCAGGATACTGAGGATGCGCATGTTCACGTTCACGAGGGATCAGGCCGAGGACTTTTACGGCGTGCACAGGGACCGCCCCTTCTTCGGCGAGCTGGTCTCGTTCATCACGTCGGGGCCCGTCGTGGCGGCCGAGATAGAGGGACGGGACGCCGTGGCGGCCGTCCGGCTGATGGTGGGCGCCACAAAGTCAAACGAGGCGGCGCCCGGCTCGATAAGGGGCGACTATGGCCTCGGGCTGAGCGAGAACGTGATACACGCGTCGGACTCGGCCAAGAGCCACGAGCACGAGTCGGGGGTGGCGTTTGGACGTCCCTAAAGGTGCGGCAGCCCATAGTGGCCGTCCTGGGACACGTGGACTCTGGCAAGACGTCCCTGCTTGACAGGATCCGGGGCACGGGGGTGCAGGGGCGCGAGGCCGGCGGCATAACGCAGCATATCGGGGCCAGCTTCCTCCCGCTCGAGACGATCCGCGAGGCGTGCGGCCCCATCTACAAGGGGATTGAAAAGTCCGACGTGCGCGTGCCGGGGCTGCTCGTAATCGACACGCCGGGCCACGAGGTCTTCCGCAACCTGAGGACGCGCGGCGGGTCGGCCGCCGACATTGCGATACTGGTGGTGGACGCTGCGCGCGGGTTCCAGCCGCAGACGCGCGAGAGCCTGGCCATACTGCAGGAGAGGCGCGTGCCGTTCGTCGTCGCGCTCAACAAGTGCGACCAGATATCCGGCTGGAGGCCATCCGGGTCCGAGTTCATCACCGACGCGCTAAAGGCGCAGGACCAGTCCGTTAGGGCCGACCTTGACCAGAAGATCTACGATGTCGTCGGGACGCTCTCCATCCTCGGGTACCAGTCAGAGGCGTTCTACCGCGTAAAGGACTTCAAGTCAGAGGTGGCGATAGTGCCGGTGTCCGCGCGGCACGGCACCGGGCTGCCCGAGCTGCTCGGCGTGCTGGTGGGGCTGGCGCAGCAGTACCTGGCGGGGCGCCTGGGGCAGCAGGACAGGGACCCGCGCGGCATCGTGCTAGAGGTGCGCGACGAGGAGGGCCTGGGGCAGACTGCGAACGTGATACTGGTGGACGGCTCGATACGCAAGGGCGACTCCGTCGTGGTGGCAAGGCGCGACTCCGTCGTGGTCGCAAGGCCGCGCGCCCTCCTGCTGCCGCGGCCGCTCGACGAGATGCGCGACCCGCGGGACAGGTTCCAGCGCGTCGACCGGGTGGATGCCGCCGCCGGGATAAAGATAGCCTCCCCCGAGATGGAGGGGGTGCTGCCGGGGAGCACGATGTACGTGGCAAGGGACCGGGCCGACGCTGCAAGGTACAGCGGGATGATCGAGTCCGAGATGAAGTCGGTCTTTTCCGGCACCGAGCCGACCGGGGTGGTGGTCAGGTGCGACACCATCGGGTCTCTCGAGGCCGTATCCGAGATGCTCTCCCGGGAGCAGGTGGCAGTCTCTGATGCGGACATTGGGCCGGTCACGAGGCGCGACGTGGTGGCGGCCGGCGCCATCCGGGACAAGGACCGGCACCTCGGCGTGGTGCTGGCGTTCAACGTGCGCGTGCTGCCCGACGCCAGGTCCGAGGCGGCCGGCTCGCGCGTCCGCATATTCGAGGACGGCGTGATATACAGCCTGGTGGAGGGGTACTGTGGATGGGTGCGCGAGGACGCGGCCGATGCCGAGGGCGCCGCGTTTGCCGACGTGACGCCGGTCGCCTCGTTTACGATACTCCCGGGGCACGTCTTTAGGAACAGCGGGCCGGCCGTGTTCGGGATACGGGTGGACGCCGGCGTGCTGCGCCACAAGGCGCCCCTCATGGACGGCCTCGGGCGCAGGGTCGGCGAGGTGCACCAGCTGCAGCGCGACGGCAAGACGGTCGAGACCGCCTCCTCCGGCGAGGAGGTGGCCTGCTCCGTCACGGGCGCAGTCGTGGGGAGGCAGCTGCGCGAGGGCGCGACCTACATGACGTTCCCCACCTCGCGCGAGGCCCGGGACCTGCTTGGCAGGTTCCTGCACAGGCTCGACGCGGCGCAGCAGGACGCGCTCGGCGAGATGGTCCGGATACAGAGGGGCCGCGACCCAGCCTACGCCTATTGAGAGTGCCTAGCGCAGATTGCGCGTATCCCGGCCGCGCCGACCGCGCCCGACACCCTCTCGACGGGCCTGCCGTCCCTGAACATGATGAACGTGGGTATCGACGTGACAGAGTATTTGGCGGCCGTCATGCGCGCCGCGTCCACGTTGACCCTGGCGAACCTGACGCCGGGGTGCTCTTTCGAGGCGGCCTCGAATACGGGGTGCATCGAGCGGCACGGGCCGCACCAAGTGGCCCAAAAGTCGACGAGGACGGGCCCCCCTGATATTGCCGCGCCAAAGTCGGCGTCCCCGAGGTCCGCGACGCCCTGGTGGGCCGCCTGCTCTGGGCGCCTGCCCGCGTCCATCATCTCTGCCATCTTGCGCTGCATGATGCGCTCTATCTCGGGGTCCAACGCGCGGGCCAGGATCCGGGGGACGTTATAACTCTAGGTGTCCCTCAGCGAGACGGGCTCGTACCTCCTCGAGCTGCAGATCGGGCACTGGTCGATGTACCTGGTATAGCTGACCGACGTGTACGCTATCCCGCAGTCGCCGCAGAGGCGGAGGTTCCTTGAGAGCTTGCCCATCGGAGCGGGCCCCTCGGGCGGCGCGATTAAAACCTATGCCGGCGGGCGCGGCCCCGGGCGCCGGATCCCCGCCGGATCCCCGGGAACCTACGGCGGGACGTCCCACGGCTGGGCGGGAATGGACGCGCCCGCGGCCGCTACAAGGACGATCAGGGCCGCCAGCGCCGCCCGCACGCGGCCGGGGCCGCCGCGGGGTCGATCAGCGCCGCCCGCGCGCGGCCGCATCCTGACGGCGATCCATGCAAGGCACCCCGGCAGCCCGATCCCGGGCAGCAAGAGGGCGGCGGCGCACGCGCCAGGCTGCACGCCGCCGCACCATGGTACGCCGGAGGCCGCCAGGGCCGCAGTCAACGCCATGACTGATCCCGAGAACGCGAGCAGCAGCGCCACGGTGGGCCGCCTCCACGGCCCCCGGAGCCCGGCCCGCCCCCATCCGCGGGCGTCTGCGATCCTGAGCGCGCCCCACGACGCCAGGGCAGCCGTGCAGCACGCCACGGCCAGCGGCGCCACGCCGAACAGCGCGCCGGGCCACTGGCCCGGCCAGTGGTGCGCTAGCATGCCGCCGAGCCACGACGCTCCGGCGGACGCCAAAAAGAGCGCCGCGAGCAGCGCCAGCACGCACCACGCCCTCGCAGCATGCAGGGCCGCCACCACGAGCGGGTCGTCACGTAATGCCGGGGCCACTGCCTAACACCGCGCGGCGGGGATCCCCGGCCCCCGGCCAGCTGTCCCGTGGCTGGTAAGGCACGTGCCGATACCCGACATATGCCCGTGTCTTATGCGGTCCATACATTGATCCCGTATCCGTGGTAATGTCCCGTAATGCACATCAATGCCACTGTGCATGCCGTCGTCCATATCATGTGCGGCGTGCATCCTGGTTGTTATTAACCTCACCCCGCCCGGCGTAATTCGTTGTATTGCGGCATGTACCTGGCCAAAAAAGTACCACGGGAGTCAGTGTCTGTTTTTATACGACGGAGCGCCTGATCCGAATCCCGTACGCCCCCCGTAACGCGGACTGGCGGCCCCCAGCCCCGGCGGGGCCGTTCCGGACACGGACCGGCAGGCCCGGCACGCCACGCGCCGGCCATGCGGGGCCGGCCCCCGAGGGATCCCGCGCGCGCCACCAAGCTTAATACGGCAAGGCCCGGCCCGGGCGGGCGTGACGTACAGGCTGCTCGACCACGCGACCGACGCCGAGGTCGAGGTGGACGCGCCCGACGCGGGGTCGGCCTTTGCAGACGCGGCCGCCGCCGTAGCCGGCATCATGCTGGCAGGCGGCGTGGCGGAAAAAGAGTCAAGGGACATCTCCGCCGCAGGATCCTCGCCCGAGATGCTGCTGTACGGGTGGCTCGAGGAGGTCATATTCCTGGTCGTGACCGAGGGGTTTGCCGTATCAAGGATCGAGGCCCGGGTCTCGGGCGGCAGGGCCGAGGGGACGGCCCGCGGCGAGCCGCTGGATGTCGCCCGCCACGGCTTTGGGACCGAGATAAAGGCCCCCACCCTCCACGGGATGGAGGTGCGCCTCGGCACCCCCTCGTACATGCGGTTCATCCTTGATCTGTGACTGTTGGCCCGCTGGTTGAGAAAAGTTGACACTCTTGGTAAAGGGCGCCCCGGGCGACGCGGCGGCATGATGATCGCAGTCGGCGTCGCGGCCCTGGTGGCACTGCTGGCAGTGGCGGCCGTGCCCGCCTTGGCCGAGGTAAAGACGCTGGGCCTGGCGGCCGAGTTCTACGAGGACGAGGACAGGTTCAGGTTCGAGGGGACGGCAAACCCCGAGGACGACGACATTGTAATCCAGATAACAAAGGAGAGGGGCGGCAACCTAAAGGGCATACTGATGGCGCTGACGGGCGCCGACGGCGAGTTCCAGACGCAGAACTCGCCAAAGACCGTCGAGCGGACGTTCCGCGGCGACGGCATCTACAACGTGACGGTCACCAGCACGGCCGGCGCCATAAAGCAGCACAAGGCGACGCTGCTGCAGCTGAAATATGAGGACGGCCGCATAACAGAGTACGTCCCGCCCGTCCCCAGGATACTCCTGGTGCTCGGTGACAAGACCGTACACCCGGGCGCCCCCGCCATAGTCCCGATAAGGCTGGGCGAGGGCTCGGTGACCGGCCCAGAGTACACCATAAGCGACAAGCCGGCCGGCGCCGAGGCGTACATCACCTACGACAAGAGCGGCCACAAGTTCCTCTGGACGCCTGAGAAAAAGTTCGCAAGCTACCAGGACGTCCCCTACAAGTTCACCATCCAGGCCAAAAAGGGCTCCCTCGTGGAGACGGGGACCATCACCGTCACGGTGAAAAAGGCGTACGACGCCCCGGCCCCGGCCCCGGCGCCCGCGCCGGCACCAGCCCCGGTCGCGGCACCCGAGCCCACGAAGATAGCCTTCAAGGTCGAGGGCGACCCCCAGTCGTACATACACAGGTACGAGAGCGAGCCGGCCTACAAGGCGTGGTTTGACAAGAACTATCCCCAGTACGACTCGATATACGAGGCCGTCGGGGTGGACGCCCCCAAGGAGCTCGCCCCGTTCGTCGAGCCGGGCGCCGATCCCCAGTCCTACGTGGACAGGTACGAGGGCGAGCCGGCCTACAAGGCGTGGTTTGACAGGACGTACCCAGAGTACGACTCGATATACGAGGCCGTCGGGCTAGAGGCGCCAAAGCCGATAGCGCCGTTCGTCGACCCCGACGCGGATCCAAAGACGTACGTCGCCAGGTACGAGAGCGAGCCGGCCTACAGGGACTGGTTTGACAAGACGTTCCCCCAGTACGCGTCCATCTACGAGGCCGTCGGGATACAGGAGGCATCCGCCGAGGAGGAGCCTGCCGCGGAGGAGGAGGAGCGCCCGCACGGCGCCTGCGGCGACGGGACGGTCCTTGTCAACGGCGACTGCACAGTCCTGACCGAAGCCCAGTACGGGTTCTGCGGCGAGGGGACGGTCCTCGTGGACCAGACGTGCGAGGCGGCCTCTGAAAAGCCCTGGTGGCAGTTCTGGTAGGACTTAAACGGGCCCCGCGGTGATCGCGCAGCGATGAAGGCGGCATACTTTGACGGCAGGACTCTGGAGTATACGGACCGCCCGGACCCGTCAGGCGACACCCTGGTGCGGGTGGACCTTGCCGGCATCTGCGGGACCGACCTTGAGATACTTGACGGGTACATGAAGTACAGGGGCATACCGGGGCACGAGTTCGTCGGGACCGTCGCCTCGCCGGGGCGCCTCGAGGGCAGGCGCGTGGCCGGCGAGATAAACGCCGCGTGCGGCAGGTGCCAAAGCTGCGCGGCCGGGATGGGCCGGCACTGCCCCGAGAGGACCGTCCTTGGCATACTGGGCCGGGACGGGGCCTTTGCAGAGTACCTCTCGCTGCCGGAGCGGAACCTGCACCCTGTCCCCGACCACGTGGGGGACAGGCAGGCCGTCTTCATCGAGCCGCTGGCGGCCGCCTATGAGATAACGGAGCAGGTGGACCTGGATCCCGGCTGGAGGGCGGCGGTGGTCGGCGACGGGCGCCTCGGGCAGCTCGTCTGCCGCGTGCTGCGCCTCTCGTGCGATGACGTCACGTGCATCGGGAGGCACCCCGAAAAGATGGCCGCGCTCGGGCCCGGCATATCCACAGGGACGTCCGCGGAGGGGCTTGCCGGCGCGTTCGACCTGGTGGTCGAGGCGTCGGGCAGCCGGGACGGGCTGCAGGACGCGCTCTCCCTTGCAAGGCCGCGCGGGCGCGTCGTCCTAAAGTCGACCGTCTCCGGCGGCACGGGGGCCGATCTTACGCCGGCCGTTATCAACGAGATCACGGTGACGGGATCCAGGTGCGGCGTCTTCCGCCCCGCCATCGAGGCGCTGGCATCGGGCGCCGTCGACGTGGACGGGCTTGCCGGCCCGGAGTTTGCGCTCTCCGGCGTGTCGGCCGCCGTGCGCCGCGCAGGCGACCCCGACGCGCTAAAGGTCTTCCTGAGGCCGTGAAAAAACAAGAGCGCCCGGGCCGTCTAGCCCGTGCGCACGATGTCTATCCTTACTGCCGGGTCGGTCCAGCCGTGGACCCCCTCGAGCAGGTCCGCCGTCCCGAGTATCCCCGGGTGCGGTATCACCACGCCGTCCTCTGCCGTCTCCTCGGAGCTCTCGCCGGTGCCCGCGTCGTCAGTAGAGACGCCGATGGCGTCCTGGCACGGCGGCACCATGTCCGCAAAGTCCTCGGTGTTGGCCTCGGTCCTCGCGTCATGCGCGATCGCGTACACCGTCTTCTCCCCTGCGGGGAGCCTCACGGTGTCGATGCCGGCAAAGCCGTCGTTCGTGCAGACGAGCATGCTCGCAAAGGAGAGGTACCCCATGCGGCCCTGCGCCTCGACCGTAAAGACGGCCGTGTGGCCTGCGCCGGTCTGCCCCGGGTCGTTTGCCGGCACGAGCGGGCCGTCGCCCTGCACTATGCTGTGCACGCCGTCAGCCCCCTCGATCGATGCGACCAGCGGGCCGGCATTGCCGTTCTCCGCCAGCTGCCGCAGCTCCGGGCTCGCCTCTGACCCGACCTTGAAGATGCCCACGTCCTTTGCGTGGGTCACTAGCAGGGGCGGGGTGATCGGCTGGCCCGGCATGAGGTTGGTTATGGTGACCTCGTACGTCCTGTGTCCTGACGCGGCCGATTCCGGCACGGTGAGCGCTGCTAGCACCACCGTCGCGGCGACCGCGGCAAGGATTCCTGCAGTCCTTGTCCTCATGGGGGCACGGCCCCGCCGGTACCGTTTAAGGTTTTATCCACTTTGGCCGGGCGGCTCGAGGGGCGCCCACCCGAAGAGGGCGCTGAACGGCTCGCACCAGATGAGCACGGTGTTGTACTTTTCAAGGTCTGTCCCCGCCGGGACCTCGTAGTTCTGCGCGCCGCTCGTCCCCCTCAGGTCGCCGAGCTTTACGTTGTCCCTCCAGTCGCCGCCCTTTGTATAGTCGGGCACCAGCAGCACGACGAGGTGCGGGCCGTTGCCCGTCTTAAAGTCCTCGTTGAGCCGCACGTACGTCGTGCCGTCCTCCGTCGGGATCGTCTGGACCGTCCCCTCGACGTTGTGCGCGTACATGTCGGCGCCGCTGAACGTGCCAAAGTACCTTGCAACCTCTGCCATCTCCGGCATCGCCTCGGGCATCATCTCCTCCATCGGCTCGTCAGTCGCCCTGACCCCGCTCTTCTTGATCTCCTCTATCATGTCCTCGATCTGCCCCTTCATCTCCTCGCCCATCGCGTCGCCGTTCTCCTCGACCATCCTGGACAGGTCCTCAATGGCCCTCTCCGAGTCGTCCATCATCTCCTCCGGTATCGCCGCGCCGCCTGCATTGTCCTCCATCATGGTATCGTCCGTCATGGTATCGTCCGTCATGGTATCATCCATGCTGCCCTCGTCCATCATGTTGTCGTCCATCATGGTATCATCCATGCTGCCCTCGTCCATCATGTTGTCGTCCATCATGGTATCATCCATGCTGCCCCCGTCCATCATGTTGTCATCCATCATCCCGTCTCCCATCTGGCCGTCGTCCATCATCCTGTCATCCATCTGGCCGTCGCCCATCATCCCATCATCCATCATCCCGTCGCCCATCTGCCCGTCGCCGACGTTGCTACCGTCCCTGTCGTCCATCATCCCGTCATTCAGGTCTATGGCCCCGTCCGGCAGCGGCTCGTTCACCGTGCCCCCCTCCGTAAAGAGCGGGCCTGCCAGCGGGACGGCCACCGCCACCGCCGCGACCGCGGCAACGATCCCTATGATGGCCCCCTTCTGCATGGCGGGGCTCGGACGGGCCCCGATTTAACAATTTACCCGTATTCGGGGCACGGGGGCAAGACAATTTAGTAGAGCGGCCCCGGGCCGCCACCATGGGGCCCCTTGACCAGCTGATAACTGCGATAACGGAGCTGGTGGGCGCCCACCTCTACGAGGGGGTCTTCCTGGCCGCCCTCCTCGAGACCGTGGTGCCCCCCATCCCGACCCTGGCCGTCTTTCCGACCGCCGGGTTCATCGCAAAGCAGCAGGGGCTCGGGCTCGCAGAGGTGCTGCCCATGATACTCTTCGGCGGGGCCGGGGCGACTGCCGGCTCGACCGCCATATACCTGGTGGCGCTAAAGCTCGGGCGCGCCGTGATGCTGCGGTACCTCGGGCGCCTCCGGATATCGGAGGAGAAGCTCGGGCGCGTAGAGTCGTGGTTCGAGAGGCACGGCGACAAGTCCGTCCTGCTCGGCAGGATGGTGCCGGTGATGAGGGAGATGATATCCGTGCCGGCCGGGCTGCTCCGCATGCGCGCGCCGAGGTTCCTCGCGTTCACGTTCGCCGGATCGTGCGCGTGGGCCGCCGTCACGATACTTGCCGGGTATTACGTCGACTCTGTGTGCCTGGTGGGATGGGACGTGCTTGAGGAGCTGTGCGGCATCGCCGGCTAGGGGTTGAGCCTGTCAGACAGGCCGTCCACGGTATCCGCGGCCCTGTCGACGAGATCCGCGTCGGTCACCTGCTCCTGTATCAGGCCTATCGTCTCAAAGAACCCGGTGCCCATCAGCAGCCCCACCACCGTCACCAGCCCGATGGCCGCGAGCGCCAGCGTTATGATGCCCATTCCCGCGCGAGGCGGCCCGCCCCGATTTAAGGGTGTCCTTGGGCGCCCGGGATTGCAATTATCGCGTCGTCCTCCCCGTTGCTGGTAAGCAGGTAGACGCGCCCGTCAGGACCCGTCGCCACGTCCCGGAGCCGGCCGAACTCGCCCTCGTACCACCTCTCAAAGCTCGGCCCCCCGTCCCCGACGTCCATCACGTAGAGCGACTGCCCGCGCAGCCCCGCCACGAGGTACCTGCCGTCCCACCCGGGGACGGCACCGCCCGTATAGAACTCCGATCCTGACGGCGCCCACGTGTCGGTCCCCGTGTGGTATACGGGGGCTATCCACCCCTCGTGCGAGTCGCCGACCCCCCTCGGCCACCCATAGTTGCCGCCGGGGATTACGGCGTTTATCTCGTCATAGCCGGAGCCGAGCCCCGACGGGCCGTGCTCCGTTATCAGCATCCTGCCGGCCCCGTCCCAGTCCATCCCCTGCGGGTTGCGGTGCCCCAGCGAGTAGACCGGGGACCCCGGGAACGGGTTGTCCGCGGGTATCCCGCCGTCCCTGTCTATCCTCAGTATCTTGCCCGCAAGGGACCCGGGGTCCTGCGACAGCGCGGGGTTTGCCGCGTCCCCCGTCGCGATGTACAGCATCCCGTCGGGGCCGAACCGGATCCTCCCGCCGTCGTGTATGAAGGATCCTGGGATCCCGTCGATGAGCGTCGCCTCGTGCGAGACCGCGCCGTCCTCCAGCACGAACCTGTCGACCCTGTTCATCGTGCTGGCAATGGACGCGTCATAGGTGTGGTACAGGTAGATGTTGCCGTTCTCTGCAAAGCCGGGGTCTATCTCGAGCCCGAGCAGCCCCCCCTCGCCGCCTGCCACGTCCAGAGACAACAGCTCCCTCTTTGCGCCGTCCCACGATGAGAGCGTGCCGCCCCTCTCCGTGTAGAGGATCGTCCCGTCCGGGAGCCACCCGATGCTCCACGGCGTGTCAAGGCCGTCCACCACCACCTCGTGGCCCGCGGGGCCGGGCGCCGGATCCGCGTCCGTGCCGGGCACCGGCCCCGGATCGACGCGCACCTCAGCCGGCCCGGGGGCGCCCGCCATCAGGAGGATCCCGGCGGCCGCCAGGGCCGCGCAGACTGCCACTATGGGGACGTTCACGGGGGCGCCCCGGGCGGCTTGCCCAATAAACCTAGGGCCCCGGGTACCCCCGCGCAAATGCCTAAATCACTGCGCCGCCGGGCCCGCCCGTTGGATCTCCCGCGCGGCATGAGGGACTTTGGGGCCGAGGACGAGGCCGGCATCGAGCAGGTGCGGTCGGCGTTCCTCCGCACGGCCTCCCTGTACGGGTTCGAGCACGTCGAGCCGTCCCCCATCGAGTCCATCCAGGCGCTAGAGGCAAAGTCGGGCCCCGCCATCCGCGACGAGATATACCACTTCCAGGACAAGGGCGGCAGGGACGTGGGGCTTCGCTTTGACCTGACGGTCGGCATGACGCGCCGCATCGCGGCCTCAAAGTCGGCGCCGCTGCCGGCAAAGATGTCAAGCTTTGGCGGCGTCTACAGGTACGACGAGCCGCAGAAGGGCAGGTACAGGTACTTTCACCAGTGGGACGTCGAGATATACGGCAGGCCGTCCTCAGAGTCGGACGCCGAGGTGATAGAGCTCACGTCGCGCCTGCTAGACTCGCTGCGCCTGCGCGGCGTCACCATCGAGGTGAGCCACCGCGGGCTGGTAGAGTCGCGCGTCTCGCAGATAATCGGGTCGGGCGACCCCGCAAAGGTATCCGACATGCTGCGCGCGATGGACAAGTCGTCCAAAAAGCCGCGCGACGAGATACTGCGCGAGTTTGAAGAGTACGGCGCGGACGCCGTCGGCGCCGTGCTCGACCTGGCTGCAATGAGGGGCCCCCTGGACGACGTGCGGGGGTCCGTCGCCCCCGGGTCGCCTGCCTGGGACGAGCTGGCAGGGGTGTTCGCCTCGCTTGAGAACCGCGGCGTCACCAACGCGGTCGTCAACCTCGGGATCGTGCGCGGCCTTGACTATTACACGGGGATCGTGTTCGAGGCGTTCGCCGAGGGGTCCGGCGTGGGCGCCCTTGCCGGCGGCGGCAGGTACGACTCGCTGCCGGGCGCGTTCGGGCGCGGCGACATCGGGGCGGCGGGTGCGGCCGGCGGCGTGGAGCGGATAATGCTGGCGATGAGGGCGCAGGGCGCCGACGGCCCGCGCGGGCCCGCCCGCGTCTCGGTCGTCTACGCCTCGCCCGAGGTGCAAAAGGTGGCCGTCTCGATAACCTCGATGCTGCGCCTTGCCGGCATCCACGCCGACGTGGACCTTGCCGGCAGGGGCATGCGCAAGCAGATGGAGCGGGCAGGATCCTCCCGGCTGGCCCTGATAGTGGGGCCCGACGAGCTGCGCGAGGGCAACGTCCTGCTCCGGGACATGGCGGCCGGCACCGAGGGGACCGTCCCGCTCGAGAGGCTGTCCGAGGACCCGCGGGCCGTCCTCAGTTCATGAACGCCCTTGTCAGCATCATTATCTCGGGGCCGGTGGTCAGCGAGCCGGCCACCACGGCCCTGTTGTTGGCGATGATCCCCGACGCCACGTACGGGACGCCGTTGTTTATCGAGGCGTGGACCACCCGCACCCCGAGCACCCCGGCAAACTCCTCCATGTCCCGGCTGTCAGCCTCGGGGTGGACCGCGGCGCCAGAGTTGTTTGCCACCATGGCCGCGCCCGCCTGGGTCAGCCCCGCTACCCTGGCCCGGACCACCTCGACCCCCAGCACGTCGCGGACAGTCCTGCAGCCGTCGGCGCCAAGCCGCGGCGAGACGACGGCGCCCCGGTCGTTGGCGCATATGACGTTGCCGAGCGCCGTGAGCCTCGAGTCGAGCACCCCGACCTCGAGGCCCGTCTCCTCCTTTAGGTGGTCGTACTCTGACTCGTAGGCCGTCTTTGGGAGGAGGAGCCCCCTGTTGTTCATGACGCAGAGGGCCCCGATGAGGCGCGTGTTGGCGACGGACGCCTGGACGGCCCTTGTCCCCAGCAGCCCGGCGATCCTGCCGGCCTTGGATCCGGCGTACCCCCTCGGCACCAGGACGACGCTGTCGTTGGCCCTCGCAAAGACCCCCAGGTTGGGGCCCCGGTACACGTCGGACTTGAATATGTCCACGCCGCGGCCGCCCCCGCTAGGCTTATGAACGTAGGCGGCCGGCGCCGCCCCCCGGGTTTAGGTTTAAATAATAACGGGGGCGGGGCGGCCCCATGCCGATAGCGGAGAACTTTCCGGAGGGGCTCAAGCCGGTAGGCAAGATCTCCCTCTCGGACGGGAACTTTCACATCATGTGGGGGCCCGGCAGGACCGTCAACTCTGACGGCTCAAAGTCAGAGGCGATGGCCGACTCGGACGTGGTGGCCGCCTACGCGGCACGGGGCGAGGAGCAGGTCCCCCTCGGGGTCTCGGGGACCACGGTGGCCGTCGACTGGGACTCGTGCGTGGCCGACGGGGCCTGCATCGAGGCCTGCCCCGTCCAGGTCTTCCAGTGGTACAGGACCGAGAAGGACATCCCGGCCTCGCAGGTGGTGGGGCAGGTCTTTGAGGGGAGCGGGAGCTCTGTAAAGGACGAGAGGAAGGACCTGACCGACAAGGCCGACCCCATCAGGGAGCACGACTGCATCTGGTGCATGGCCTGCGTCTCTGTCTGCCCCCCGAACGCCATAAAGGTCGACCAGTCCAACGTGGAGGCCCACGAGAACGCCGCAAAGACGCTCTGAGGCGGTTTAGTCCCGACTAATTTTGCCTAGATTTAAATACCAACCCCGGGGGCGGCCCCCCATGGCTGAACTGGTAATACCAGAGGACTTTTGCCACCATGACAAGCCTGTCGGCAAGACCAGCCACGGAGACGGTGAGAACTTTCACTGGATCTGGGGCGAGGGCAGCACCGACAAGGCCGCGTTCTCCGACGAGAACGTAAAGGCGGCATACGAGGCCAGGGGCGAGGAGCAGGTCCCGCTCGGGATCCACGGCACCACGGTCGCAGTAGACTGGGACTCGTGCGTGGCGGCGGGCTCTTGCATGAGCGTCTGCCCGGTACAGACCTTCCAGTGGTACAGGACCGAGAAGGACATCCCCGCAAAGGACGCCCTTGGCGAGACCTTTGAGGGCACCGGCAACACCGAGCAGGACGAGAGGCTTGACTATACTGACAAGTCTCAGCCCATCAGGGAGCACGACTGCACCGTCTGCATGGCGTGCCAGGAGATCTGTCCGCAGGGCGCGATCAGGATCGAGTCCGCGAACCAAGAGTGGCACGAAAAGGCCGCCGGCACATACGTGTTGATGAAGGGCAGCTCCGAGAACCCCCACGCCCACGACTGACCATTACACCAATGGCCTTTTTTCACACGGTTTTTATCGGCGCCCCCGCGCACCGCCCCCGCAGAGGTCGCCTAGCCTGGTAGGGCGCGGGCCTTGAGAGCCTGTGTGCGCAAGCTCACGGGGGTTCGAATCCCTCCCTCTGCGCCATCAACAAAGCTGTAAAAGCCGCAATGCGCTAGTTGAAGCCGGGCGGTGCCGGATCCCCGGTGCCCGCCGCCTGCCGCCGTCCCCGCGTCCATGAGGGGGGGCCTGATCCGCCCGGTAAATATCCGTAGCGTTTTACGCGGCGGCACTGCCCCCCTCCCCCCGCCCGACCCTCTCGAGCCTGTACGCCCCGTGCTCCTCCCGGATGTGGTACGCGTTCTTGCCGTCCATGTCCACCAGCATCTCGGGGGACGACCCGGTGGGCGGCACGTATGCCAGGTCGTGGCGCGACCCCACCAGCTCCCTCGCCCTCTCCATGTGGGAGCCGTCCCCCCCGATCACCCGCCTCTCCAGCGGGAGCCTCTTTGACTTTCTGGTGATCCCGCCGATCATGACGGCCACCGCGTCGTTCGAGGGCCACGACCAGCTGATCTCCCCCCTGTCAAGGTTCATGGTGATGGTCTTTAGCATCCTTGCCACGCCCTCCTGCTCCTCC
>UYNY03000011.1 GCA_900620265.3 Nitrosopumilaceae archaeon
AGGTCCAGGTGACGGCCGACCTTACCAACGGCCAGGAGAGGGACCAGGCGTTCGCCTATCTCGTCCAGATCCAGGACGAGGACAACGTGACGGTCCACCTGGCGTGGATATCGGGCAGCGTGGCACTTGGCCAGTCCTTCAGCCCGTCAGTCTCGTGGACCCCGGCGGCCGCCGGCACGTACACTGCCACCACGTTCGCGTGGGAGTCAGTATCCAACCCCGAGGCCCTCTCGCCCCCCGTCTCGCTCGAGATCACGGTCGGGTAGGCAGGCCCTCTCTAGGCACGGGCCGGTTCTAAACCTTTTAAAGCGGGCTTTTGCCAGCACCGGGCATGGCAGATCAGGCATGTGGCTGCGAGGCCGAGACCGGCGATCCTGATTATGCGTGCGACTGTGCGATGCAGGGGCACTGCATATGCGGATCTGACTGCAAGTGCAAGACCGACGTCTGCAAGGAAGCTCTGCAGGGCTTCTGAGCGGCGTCGAGCACCTTTTTTTATTCCTCTTCCCTCATTCCCCACGACCTTACCAGGTCCTTTTGGAACTTGTCGGCCTGCTTTTGGTCGAGGGCCGAGCCGCAGTTCTTGTGGGTGGGCACCACGGTCATCCCGTCCAGCTTGAACTCCACCTCGAAGAGGTGCACCTTGGGGCACTCGCACATGCCCATGCCCCCGCCACGCCTCTATATTTGCCTAAGCACGGCGCCCCGAATAACCTTTAACTAACTGTGCCCCCATCCCCGGCCATGGAGGCACGACTGCCTGTTCTGGCCGCCGCGGCGGCCCTGGTCCTGGCCGCGGCGTCCCCCGCGTACGCCCAGTTCCAGGCGGGCGGGGTGGACAAGGAGGGCTCGTGGTTCGTGGGCGAGGGCCTCAAGCAGGGCGACTATTTCAGGTACTCTATGTGCCACCTCGAGTACAAGGAGTGCGTCGACTTTGACATGAGGCTCTGGATAAAGGGCGACATCGAGTCCGGCAGCGAGACAAAGTGGCTGGCCGAGGCCGTCGTCAGGGACGGCAACAGGGTGGTAAAGGGCGAGATGGAGCTTGGCAAGATAGCCCCAGAGCCGACGGGCGGCAGCGAGGATCTTACGATCTACCGCGGCGCCTTCAAGTCGTCGGTCGTGTGGCTCTCGGCGTTCGCGACGGCCGACACCGGGTCGCCAGGCAAGGGGCCCAAGGAGTTCATGGCAAAGTCGTGGGGCAAGATAGCAAACATCGGGGGCGAGCAGGTCGTCCCCGTCGAGATAGCCCAGGTCAGGACGGGGGCCGGCACCTGGGACTCTGTGGTAATAGGGTGGAAGACGGGCGGCGAGTTCAGCCGGGTCTGGGTGGTGGACGGCTTTCCGTTCCCAGTAAAGGCAAAGACGTTCGCGCACGTCTCTGAGGGGATAGCCCCGGTAGAGTACGAGTTTGAGCTGCTAGAGTACGAGGAGGGGGTCGCCGAGAGCCCGTTCGGCGACGTAGTCGCGACCGACCGCGCGCTGGCGGCCGCCGGGTGCGACACCGACATTGAAAAGGAGGCCACGGTAAAGCGCCCCACCAACGGGTTCAGCTACCAGATACACGCCTTTTACGGCCCCGCCGAGCCCGTGGACGGCTGCCCCATGGAGTGGCTCATAAAGTTCATCAGCAAGTACGACGAGACGGAGTTCCTCAACCAGGTCCAGTTTGACATGCTGGTGCTTGGGGACGACAACAGGCCCATGAGATCCATAGCGGACGAGGAGGGCAGGCAGTTCCTCTACTCGCCGTCCGGCCAGTACGAGCTGGACATGGTGGTAAAGGAGGGGCAGGGTGATGTCACGTACACGCTTCTGGTATACGGGCTGGCCCCCGAGAACTGGGTCCCGCAGGAGGTGCCCGACTATCTTGAGATCGTGGTGCCCGTCCTGCCCGGGCAGGGCGGCCCCCCGGCGGATCCGCCCGAGACTCGGCCGTCAACGCAGCCGTCGACGCCGCCCGCGCCGCAGCCTGCCACCCCTCCGGCACCAGAGCCGCCCGCATCCGTCCCGTCCTGGATAAAGACCAGCACCGGCCTCTGGGTCGACGGCCAGGTGGACGATGCAACGTTCGTCTCCGCCATGCAGTTCCTCATCCGGGAGGGCGTCCTTGCGGTCCCCGCGACGGAGGCCGGGTCCCCGGCATCAGGCGGCATCCCCGACTGGATAAGGACGAGCGCCGGCCTCTGGGTCGACGGCCAGGTGGACGACTCTACGTTCGTCTCCGGCATGCAGTTCCTCATCAGGAACGGGATACTGCCGGTCGGATGAGCCCGTTCTCGTACCCAAAGAGGCGCCTGCGCAAGATGGTGCGCGACGGCGAGTATGCAGAGGCCGTAAGGTACGGCGAGTCGGTAAGGGAATCCTACGAGGACGACGCGGACTATATGTTCATCATGGGCGGGATCTGCTACGCGGTCGGGGACCACGCAAGGGCGCTGCCGTACTTTGAGAGGGCCGTCCAGCTCTCCCCCCGGGATATAGAGGTGCTAAAGCTAAAGACCAACTCGCACCTCGGGATGAAGGACCGCGAGGGCGCGGCCGACTGCTGCCGCCGGATACTCGAGATCGACCCCGGTGACGACGAGGCGGCCGCCATACTAGGCGGGCTTGGCACGTAGCCCGTACGCGTCTGCCATCAGCCAGTCGCAGAACGCCGTCACCCTTGGATCAAACTCGGTCCAGACGTGGAACGAGTGGGGCAGCACGTCTATCTTCCAAGAGTCCGTGTACACCCTGACACCCTCCTTGTTCTCGTACATGTACGCGTCCTCCGTCATGACGTCGCCGAGCATCTCTGATGCCCTGGCCTTTATGATACTTCTGTCTATGGGGAACCTCTTTCTAGAATAGTCGATTATCAGGCTCAGGTCCCTCCTGCCGTACATCTGCGTCTCCTCGATGCGCCCCTCCTTTGGAAAGTTCACCACCAGCTTTATGCCGTACCTGGCGCCGACCTCCCTCCCGATCTCCACTATGCGGGCGTACGCCTGGGCCGGGCTCCTCTTTAGCAGGAGCCTTATCTGCGCGGTATCCCGCCCGAGCGCCCCCTGCAGGTCGGCCGTGATGGCAGAAAAGAGGCCCGGTCCCCCGGGGGCTGGCGCGTCCATCACGCCTGCGCGGCGCGGGCAGGTTTATAATCGATGCATGGCGCCCCGCCCCCCGTGAGGACCCTGATCCCGGCCCTGCTGGCCCCCCTCCTGCTGGCGCTCCCGCTCGCATACGGCGAGATAATAACTGCCCAGGACGGCCCCTCGTACGTCACCATCCGGGTGGACGACGGCAGTGCAGTATCATACCTTGCCCTGATAGGCGGGACGGCGTTCGAGCCGGCGGCCCCCGACATCAAGCAGCGCAGCTATGGGTTCATCATATCGGACCGGCCGGCGGGGTTCTTTGCCGTCGTAAAGACGGTCGACGGAGGCCACGTGATAACGACGAGGACCGGGCCTGACCAGACGGCCGTGACGTGGTTTACCGGGGATGCAAGGCCGGCGGCAAAGCAGGCCGAAGAGCCGCCCGCCAAGCCCGCCGCCGAGCCGGCAAAGGAGCCTGCAAGGGAGCCGGCCGGCCAGCGCGACCTGCTAGAGGCCACCGTCCTTGAGACAAAGGACGAGCCGCCAAAGCCGCCTGACAGGACCGGCAGGGGTGATGCCGCAAAGATACTAGAGGAGGAGCTGCGCCAGCTTGAGGAGCAGAACAAGAACCCGATCAGAAAGAAGTCGGCGCCAGAGGAGATCACCATCGAGGAGTACAAAAAACAGGCTGCCAACAAGACGACAGGACCTGCGGCGCCCGACGACCTAAAGTCACTCGTGCTGCTGGCCAGCGTCCCGCATGTGCAGATCGGCGGAACCCTCACATACGAGGTGGTGACGGGCGACGGCGTGGGCGGGCAGTACTCTACAAAGTTTGACGGCACGCCCGGCAAGGCCGTCCCCGGCATAAAGCTGGTGGGCACCGTCAAGGACGCGGCCGGCAAGGAGATCAACAAGCAGGAGGGGACCACCGGCAGGGACGGCCAGTGGGAGTCCGAGCCCTTCAAGCCGGCCGGCCAGGTGGAGAAGAAAAAGTACTATGTGGAGATATCTGCCACGTATGACGGCGGCACGCCCATCAAGGCCGACATCAAAAAGTTCTTCCGTACGGTGGCCGACCCGGACGGCATATACGAGGCGCGGCCCGTCGCCAGCGCGACGTACTCTTCCACGAGCCTCCCCGTGGGGGACAACGGCGAACTTGACACGGACAGGCTCGTGCAGGCCGTGATAACAAAGTACAAGGGATCGGACGAGAACCTTGCCAATATCGCGTACGAGGACAACCGCTTTGTCGACAAGTCCGGCGTGGCCGCCCCGATCGAGGAGGCCGACCTGCGGGAGCGTCTGAGGGGGACCGGCCACGTCAGCGACGACGGCAGCAGCTGGGAGTTCTGCCTGAGCGCGAACGTCACGCTGGACGCTAGTGCGAGCACTGATGCTGACGACGACGTCCTCGAGTACAGGTGGCAGTTCGAGTCGCCCCCGCGGCACTCGGGCCTGGTGGATGCCTCGTTTGACCGGGGCGGCCCCATCTCCCACGCGCTTGTAAACGACCTGCTCTCGACGGACTCGAGGCTCTTTGTATTCAACCTGGTCGTGAGCGACTTTGAGAGGGACAGCAGGGAGGAGCTGGTCAACGTGACCATAACGCACGATCCGGACGCCGCCCCGATCCTCTGCTAGATGCCCATCCCACGCGTGCCTGATCGCACCCTGGATGTGTTCACACCCCGATCCGGTCCGCAGAAATGGCCCCGATTGTCCATCAGGGTTAAATACTCCTTGTTCCGACCCCCGGCCGCATGGATAACACCGTGGCAAGGCGGGCGACGAGCATAGCCCTCATGGCGATCATGGTCGCCGGCGGGATGACCATCGCGTTCCCGGGGACCGTCCCCGAGGCGATGGCAGCTCCTAGGAGCCTTGCCAACCTCGGCGTGTCCACCACCATGTTCGGCGGCCCGATGGTGGTCGAGATCATCGTAAAGGACCCGAACATTGATGATACGGGCATCGAGCAGGGCGCCCCCGACGTCACCTTTGACGGCAAGGATCTGGTTATGATCCAGGGGGATGACGGGTACTGGTACGCCTATATCGCGAGGGATCAGATCGTGCAGGCCATTGAAGATTATTACCCTGATGAGATCGGCAACGCCCACCGTCTTGGAACCGGCCTTGACTATGGCACAAAGTGTGACACGGAGGCCCAGAAGAACGCGATCATCCCGGGCAAGGAGTTTGCCGCCACGAACGTCTACGTGGCAAACTATACCTGCGGCTCCGTATCCGGCCAGACCACGGATGTATCGCTTAACGTGAATAACGTCCTGCGGAGCGCAAAGACCCCCAGCACCCCCGGCGGCACGGCGGGCGACCCGGGTGAGAACATTGGCAATAACAGGATGTCCAGCCTTGCATACTGGCCGTTCATCCAGACGTTCGACGATATCTCGGACGACTCGCAGCTAAAGGTAATCTACAACAAGGGCGGGTCCCCGCAGGAGATTACCATCCGGTACGAGTCAGACATGGACGACCTTGCGAGCCTGAGCCTAGACAGGGAGAAATATCCGCACAACGCGTTCGTGCACATGACGCTGACCGAGGCCCTCTTCAACGTGGATCCGACTGACATCGACCTGTGGACGTGGTTCCTCGGTGTAGGCGGTTCTGAAGATACGAGAACATCCGCTCTGTATTATTACGTGTATGACAGTAACAGGAACCTGCAAATTACCGGACCCCACCGCACGAGCGACACAGACATCGACGAATCAAACTCTGGCGTAGCCTCGCTAGAACTGTTCCCCGGGATTATTTCTGCAATGGACTTTGACACGTCCGGGCCGCTGATGTACGATTCCACCCAATTTGGGAACGGGGATGGTACTGTTCGTGCAATAAACCCCACTCCCCGGGACACGCATCTTGAGAGAGCCGACCGCAACCCGCTGGGCCTGCTGCAGACCGGGAACGGGATGCGTGAAATTGGTACCGAGGCACCGTTCCTTACGATAAAGGAGACGGGCCCGAACAGCGGCGTGTTTACCAACACGGACGGCAACAGCCTGTCGGACCTGATAACCGGCGGCGAGGGGATCGGCCGCGAGGTGCCGTTCACTCTCACGTATGCGGATACCGCCCAGAACTGGTTCGTGGGGTACACGACCGGCACCGTCAACATGGACGAGGCCAGCGTCGGGGCCGACTGGAGCTCGGGCGAGGAGATCACCATATCGGTGACCGACCAGGACCTCAACAGGAACTCGCTCGTGGAGGAGGACCTGGTGATCACAGCTGACAACCCCAACCTGTTCAGGATACTGGCCGGGTCTGATCCGTCTTTGGTTCGCTCCGTTCCCGCCACATTTCCAGGTGTGGCCGGGTGCACCACCAACTGCCCCCCGCTCAGTTCCGACGGCGTGATCACGTGGACTGAGAGTACTAGCGGATTTGCCATCAACCGCGA
>UYNY03000012.1 GCA_900620265.3 Nitrosopumilaceae archaeon
AGGACTTCCAAGAGTTCCTGCACGTGGTGTCGGAGTACTTTAGGACGGTCAGGATCAGGCTGGACATCAAAAAGTTCATGCAAAGGGCACCTCTGACGGCGATCAGAAATTTATGATCCTAGCTATATGTGCCGCCAGACGGGCCCATTATCCTGAGCAGGTCATCGCGTGGCACTGGTATCACGGGGCCGGGACGGCTGAACTGATCCATGCCGCCCGGCTTGTTCCTGAGCCCCTCCCGGTACCGTCCGTACTTGCCGTCCGGCCCGGTGGGCCGCGGTGATGTCCTCGGACGTCCGCCGTGGCCGGGCCAGCTGGCGGGGACATGTGCATCTTTTGTCCGGAGGATCAGCGCTAGCCCGTCCCGCGGTGCTGCCCCACGCTGGTTGGACTGGAGGCAGCGTTCGGATCCCTCCTTGATGCCATGTTCGGCACGAACGTGACAGAGCCCGGCCAGCTGCTCGTGAGACTCCCGGCCCTCTTCCTGACCGGCATGGCGTTCATCCTGCTCCGCCTTATATACGGGCGGAGGTTCGGGCACTAGGCTTTAATTCCCAGACCGTGGACGGTACGGCATGAGCGAGCAGGAGAAACCGACCGAGGAGGATCTTGACAAGCTGATGGCCCAGAAGAGGCCAGACGACAAGGACGAGATCAGGATCGTCTTCCTCGGGACCCCAAAGTCCGGCAAGAGCGTGCTTGCCGCCCTGCTAAAGTACAGGCTGGTGTACAGCTGGATCCGGATGACCCGCGGCATGATGAAGGCGGCGGTACGCAGCGGGCAGAAGGAGGTCAACAAGATCATCGATGGCATGATGCAGGGCAGGTTCCCGCCTACCACGTCGCCCAACCACTTTCCCAAGCTGGTGATGGATCTTGAGGACATGCGCGGCCGGCCGTCCACGCTGTCCATGCAGGACATGTCGGGGGAGGTCTATAAGGAGCTGCTTGTCGAGGAATCCGCGGTCCATGAAGAGGTCCTGCACGGCCTGCTTACAAAGGGCGCCGAGCACGTCGTCTTTGCGACAAAGTACGTCATAGTGGTGGACTGCACCGTAAAGGGCAGGTGGATAGATGACAGCGCGTACATAGACACGCTGGTCGGCAACCTCAAGTATATGAGCAACCGGATCCACGGCGGAGGGGACCGGAAGATGGCCACCCGGATCGCCATAGTATTCACAAAGGCCGACAGGCTTCTGCCAGAGGAGCAGAAAAAGTCGGCAGACGCTCTCGCGAGTGAATACCCGGACCTCATCAACTCGCTGAAGCTGTACTGCGAAAAGGACTCGTACAGGTTCTTCCGCATGCACGTCGCGTCCAGGGAGGAGGCCGACGACGAGTACGCGGAGCGGACCAGGCGCGAGAAGGCCGATAGCAAGAAAGAGGCCAGAAAGGCCTATGAATTGAAGAACGCTCAAAACCAGGAGACCATTAAGATGGAGAGGGAAAACGCGTTCACGCAGGCCGTGCAGGAGGGCAAGTCCGAGCCCGAGGCCAGAAAGGCCGCCGACGCAAAGGCGGACAAGCTGCAGAAAGAGCTCGACCAAGAGTTCTGGTCCGAGCACAAGCCGTACTCCCCGGGGGAGAAGATCTGGTTCGTGGAGACGCCGCTGGACTTCCCGGGGGAGGAGTACGACAACCTCATCTCGTGGCTGCTGGACACCGACGGTGTATTGAATTGAGGGTAGAGCAGTTCGTCTATACAAAGGGGAGGGACGGCTACCAGGTGGTCGCTAGCAGCGGCGGCATAGGACGGGATATAGTGGACGGGATGCAGGGCTACCTGTATCCTGCCGGCGTCGACCCCCTGGCGTTCTCCAAGTCAAGGTCGCTTGTCACCCTCGACGGGGGCCTTGCAGCGTACAGCATCGTGCAGAACATAGGCGTCGGGCCCGACGGGAGGGACGGCACGTTCTACAACCACACGTTCGTGGTTGACGCGGCCGAGTTCCAAGAGTCGGGGTGCGACAGCAGGCCCTTTGACCGGCTGTACATGGGGGGGATAAGGCAGGGCGACGAGCTCTCCACGCTGCACATGAACCCCCCCGAGATGCCGTCCATGCCGGTAGGCGACGCCGCCGCCGCCCTGGGGCCGTCCCTCGAGGCGCTGCTCGACGGCGACAGGCTGGCAGTCGCCTCCGGGGATCGGCACCTCCCGCAGGAGATCCTGGCGGCGCTGCCGCGCCACCTCCGCCTCGTGCCGTTCTCCACGCTGGTGATCTCACCAAAGAGGCAGCCAAAATACAGGATGATAATGAACCCCGGCTTTGCGGCATCCCCCCCGTCCGGCTTTGTGACGGTGGACCCGGCAAGGCCCGCCGCGCCCAGGGAGAGCGTGGCGCACTATTCGCGGCTCGTACTGGGCCACAAGCACCAAAAGGTAAAAGAGATCCAGACCATGCTCGGGTCGCTCCTCGAGGGGGCCGACCTGCAAAAGCTGGACCTGTCGTGCGCCTATTCAGGGTACTGCGCGGCCGGGGCGCCAGACAGGGCGGGCAGGGCAAGGCAGGTGCTGCGCATGGCAGAGAATCTGGGCGAGAGGACGCGCTTTGCCTTCCACGGCCTTGTCCGCGATGACCTGCCGCGCGACGACTGGCACCGCGCGGAACCGGCCGGCCCCGGCACCGTGCCCGACTTTGCCCCCTCGAGGGAGCAGGCACTCGTGATCGGCCACCGCGAGGGTTACCTTGCCGTGGAGGCCAGGCCCGGATCCGGCAGGACGGAGGCCCTGGGCCGCAGGATGGCCGGCATCATATCCGAGACGGACAACAAGGACGCCGGCGGCATCGTCGTCTTTACGCCCACGGCAAGGGCCGCCCGGGAGATGAGGGCCCGCATACAGGGGAACCTGAAAAACGGCGCGTCGATGCCGCGCGATATCTTTGTCGGGACGACGGACTCGTTCTGCCTCCACGTGCTCAGAAGGCTCGATCCAAGGTACCATGCCTATGACGTGCTCGGGGGGATGGAGAGGGTCGCATTCATAGATCTCCACAGGACGAGGCTGAAGATAAACAAGCTCAGGGGGCGGAACATGGGCAACAGGATCAGGAGGTTCTGCAAGACGGCGGACATTGCAGCGAGGGAGGGGATAAGGATCCGCGACATGACCGACGAGGACTTTGTGCAAAGCCATGAGGAGTACCACAGGGCCATGGAGGAGGAGAAGTTCATGGACTCTGTAACGGCGGCCGGCAGGCTGCTGGATCTGCTCGCCTCTGACAAGGGGAACATTGCCGCGCTAGGGGTGAGGCACCTTGTAATCGACGGGTACCAGGATATAGATCCCCAGCAGCAGAGGCTGATCGAGATGCTCTCCGGGGGTGCGACCTCGGTATGCGCGGCCGGCGACGCGGACCGGGCCATATTCCGGTGGAGGGGCGGCGACCCCGGCAGGCTGGCAAAGTTCCAGGGGCGGACGGCCGAGCGCGGCGGTCTGTGCGTCAAGCTGTCCACCAACTACCGGGCCACCGACGGCCTGGTGGATTGCGCCTCGGGGCTCATCGCCCGCGGCCGCGGGGCCGGGAGGATAGAGATGCGCGCCGATCCCGCCCGGCCCAACAAATCCAGGCACGGCGAGCTGGTATACCGCACCCTTGCAAGCAGGGACGGGGAGTGCGCGTTCATCCACAGGTGCATGCTATCCCTTGCAGGAAAGCGGTTCGAGACCGGGCGCGGCGCCCGCCGCATCTCGTACGGTGACATGGCCGTCCTGGTGCACACCGGCGACGACGCCGCATACGTGGCAAGGTTCCTCAGGCGCAACAACATCGAGTGCGAGGTGGAGGGCGGGACGGCCAGGTTCAGGGACCCCGTCCCCCTGCTGGCACTTGACTGCCTCCTGCACGCGCTGGGGCGCAGGGGTGCGCCGGCCATGTCGGACCTGGAGATGCGGTACCGCCTGACGCTGGGCGGCGACATGGGGGCGTTCAGGCGCGGCATGGCAGAGGCCGCCGAGGATGGCAGGCGCAGGCCGTCCTCGAGGCTCAGCCGGAGGGGGTCGCGCACCCTCCTGCGCGTGCTCTCGGCGATGGGGGCCGAGAATGGATCCGTCAGGAACCACATGCCGTCGCTTGCGGACCTCAGCAAGGCCGTCACGGGGTACGAGCATGCCTGCGGTGGCCTGACGGCCGCGCAGGCGCGCAAGCTCGGCGCGTTCATCAGGACGCTCGAGCAGTACGGGCTCGCCGTGCCGTCCGACCGGGGCGCCTCCGGCAGGGTCCGCATAATGACGATCCGGGGGGCGGGTGGGCTGGAGTTCCCCGTGGTGTTCGTCCCCAAGATTACAAAGAGGCGCGGCGGCGGGCAGGAGAACCCGCCCTACCTTGATGGCTCACTGTACCCCGCCGGGAGGTACCGCGGGGGAAGGGAGGACGGCAGGCGGCTGCTGTATGCGGCGGCCACCAGGTCGCAAAAGTACCTGGTTCTTACCGATACGGGGCCGGCCAGGCACGCCCCCATGCCCAGGACGTGCCGCGGCATGTTCGCCGACGAGCTGGACGCCGGGGAGGATATCGTGGACGGTGCCGCGGACGGTGCCGCGGTCGTGCCGCGTGCATCGCACCTGACATACGGGATGGCCGAGGCGTACGGGCGCTGCCCCCACGAGTACTATCTGCGGCACGTCCTCGAGTACAGGGAGGGGCTAGAGCCGGAGTATGACTATGCGGGGAACGTCCGTGCCCTGCTGGATATCATACACGCCAATGGCAGGAAGGGGAGCGTCACGTCGGGGGAGGAGATAGCGGCGATGATGGACATGACGTTCCACATGCGCTTTGTCGCCGATTCAGCAGAGTCCGAACTGAAGGATGCGGCTATGAGGGCGCTCTCAAGGTACGCGGAGCAACACGAGATGATCCTCGGGGGAGCGGGGTCGGCCGTGACAGTCGGGCACGGGTTTGGCGGATCCAGCGTCACGGATGTTGTCGACCTGGTGGGAGGGGACGGCAGTGTCACGCTGTTCAGGCCGGGAGGGGGCGCGGAGGAGGAGCACGAGCGGCACGCGGCGCGCGCCGCGTTCTGCGCGGTATCGGCCGGATCCGGCGAGGGATACGTGCACTATATGCCCACGGGGCGCAGCCGCAGGTCAAAGTCCGAGGGCGCGCTGGAGTGGATATCAAGGGCCGTATCGGGCATCAACGCCGGGGACTTTGCGGTTACCCCCGATACATCAAGGTGCAAAAAGTGCGACCTTGCCCTCGTCTGCGACCGCAAGGGGCCGGCGCTCGACGGCACCGGGTGATGCCTGGGGGGGGCGGCCCGATGCCCGTCCCTGCAGGACGCGGCGTGGTGCCTGATGCCGAGCCCGGGATGTTCCCCCGGGCCGCCGCCACCCACAGCAGGATGTGGCTGTGGGCGGGGACCAGTCCCGCGGAGGGAGATCCGTCAGACCTGTCTGTGGCAGGGATCCGGAGCGATCCGGAGGGCCTCCCACACGTGGCCGTTCCGGGGCTGCCCCGGGCGCGTCCGTGCCAAAGATACCATGCCGCGGATCCGCCCCATGCGACCATAGCCTGCCGCGATCAGGCGCCCCGGGGGATGCGCGCACAAAGGCATATAGCATCTGCCCGGGTAGCCAGGGGCATTGGGGCAGGGCGACACGTATGATCTCCTTTTGAACGTGCTGGAAAGCAACAGGCAGGCGGCCACCGACCTGGCCATTGATTTTAACAGGAGGGCGACGGCCGTGGCCCTTGGCCGTTACAACTTAATCCAAAGCCGGGACGACAGGCACCGGATACTGGGGGAGTGCCTCATCTACAACGAAATCGCAAACGGGCTGCTGGACGGCATCAACCGGCTGGTGGAATCGGGGAACATCGTGGCGACCCTGGCCCTGGTCCGCCCGCTGCTGGAGAACATAATAAGGCAGTTTTACCTGAACCTGATCCCGGTTGACATTAAAAGCTATGAGGAGTTCCGGCTGGTCAACAGAGATCGTAGCAACCAAGCAAAATACGGTATTAGCCGCATGAAATCTGAGCTATATACTGGCAACAATAAAAAAATCATGGATCTTGTCGTAATCCAGTACAACAAGATCACGCACCAGTCGGCGCTGGACTGCGGCCTGTTCGCCCCCAAGTGGATCATAGAGGGGTCGATGGCGCTGGGCGTAAACGACCTGCTGCTGCTCAACAGGCTCGCCCTGCTGGAGCACAGGGCCGCCCTGGGTGGCGGCTATGACCGCTTTTACGGCGGCGTGCTCAAGGACATACTCGAGACCTCCGGCGGCGAGTTCCTGCACTTTGTACCGGATGAGATCCTCTGGCGCCTCGTATATGGCGGCCATCCCCTGAGGGCGTGCACGGACTGCATGATCTCAGGCCTGGAGGAGCTGGCGAAAGGCCTGAAAAGCGTCTACGGGTTCACGGATCCTCCCAAGACCGGTACCGTATCACAAGGTACATAAGTTCCGCCCCCTGGGAGCCGCCATGAGCATTGCAGCGTCCCTGCCGGTGCCGGCCCGTGTCCGGGCCTTGGAGGAGAGGATGGCACAAAAGCTCCACGAGTACGGATCCCCCGAGCTGGTCGCGAACCTTGCCGTCCTAGAGACCATCATCCAGAGCCCATCTGCGATGGCGCCAGGCTCGGGCGTCTGGGATGTAGTGGCTCCCGCCCCCGCCGAATATGACATCGTGGGGAGGCTCGCAAACTCCCCGTTCGCAGCATACGCGGCCGGACTCCTCTTGGACAACTGGGGCGACCACGGCGAGCCGAGCCGGGGCCAGACGTGGGAGTTTCTGGGACTGCTCGCTGATTACGTTGACAGGTTCCAGCCGTCCCTTGCCGGGGCGGCGGCCGGCATGCCAGCGGACGAGGCACGCCTTGCGTTCTCCTCTAGCTCCCTCAAGATCCAAAACGACGCAAACCCACAGTCATATCTTGGGCAAAAGCTCGACTACCACTTTGGTGTCCTCTCCCATATGAACGGGCCGCTGCTGGATAGATACGGGTTTTCCGCCGACTTTGCACTGGTGTTTTCGATGGAGCTTACAGACAGGATTAAGACATGCCTGCGCCTCCAGTACGATCTGGCTAGTAAAGACGGCGCAAAGTCCCCATTCTGTGCTGATTCTAGGCATATACTGGGGATAGATCCAGAGCACCCTGGTGAATGCGGCATGCAAGACAGGAAGATGTTCGAAAATCTTCTGATACACCTGAGCTGCTCCCCGGGCGACCAGGTGGAAGGATTCAGGGACCTGCTTTCGGACAACATCATATTCAAAAAGCCGATAATAAACACCGGAGACGGCAGGTTCCTGGTGGCAAAGCCCGACATGCTGCTGTACAAGCTGGATCTGATCCTGGAGCGGCTGATACTAGATGGATGCGACGACGGCGTCAGGGACAGGTTTACAAAGAGGCGAGCCAAACACCTGGAGGAAAAGACGCACCGCCTCGTCTCCGGCGTCTTTCCAAAGGACTGTGTCTTTAAAAACGTCTATTACTACTATAAATCCAAATGGATGGAGCTGGACATCCTCGTCATATATGACAACAAGGTGCTGATCATGGAGTCAAAGTCCGGGGACGTCGCCTCACAAGCGGTGAGGGACGGCCGGAGGGACATGATCGGGAGGATCGACGGGATCATGAAGAAGGCGCTGAAGCAGTGCAAGACCGCGAGGGAATACATCCTGTCATCCGGCGAGGCGGTCTTTTACGCCGACGCGTCCGAGGACAGGCCGCTGGCCAGGGTGCACTCGTCCGACGCTCCCGAGGTCCTCCCAGTCCTCACCGTGCTGAGGCCGCTGGGGACCATCGGCACGAACCTGAGGAACCTCGAGTCGCTGGGCCTGTTCGATGAGGGCGGGTACCCGTGGCTGGTATACCTGTACGACCTTGACGTGGTAACCACGGTGCTGGAGGAGCCGGCATACCTCGTCCACTATATACAGGAGAGGCTCGCCGCCCAGGCAGATGACAGGTACCATGCCGCATCAGAGCAGATGTTGCTCTCATACTATGTGATCAACGGCTCGTTTTCCAATGATTCCGACGGGCCGTGGGCCTTCCACACGTACCTCAGTCCAAACCTCATGGATGACATCGAGGCGTATTACTCGCTACACGGTAAAAAGCCAAAGCCCCGCATTTCGGAGGAGATCGCGTCCCAGGTGAGGGATCTCCAGAAGGGGCGCCGGCCGGGATTTACAAACATCACCGGTCAGCTGCTAGGACTCCCGCCTGAATACAAGGCAATGATCACCAAGATACTCGCCCGGACGCCGGGGGACGCCTCGGGGGAGGCGCACCCCTGCGGATTCTAGATGCCCGTTCCGGGGACTCCGCCGGCCTCCCTTATCTGACCGGATCCTGCATGGACTCACCCGTCACCGATCTTGCGGGGTACTATGCGCGCTGCAGGTCGGATCCCGGGATAAAGAGGTGGGCGATGATATGCAGCAACACGTCCGATGTGAGGACCCGGGTGTCTTATTTCTCGCATGACGTGGACCGTCACTCCTAGTCCGCAAGCCCCTGCACGGGATCCCGTAGCGGAATCTGCCTGTCCACGGTCAGTGCCTGAACCTCCTCTCTATCTTCCTTCTGGCGGATATGAACGTCAGTGTGAGCCACGCCAGCGCCGTCCCGCGTATGACATGGCCCGTGATCCCCGAACTGGATGCGCCGGCCAGTGCGTCGAGCATGTCCTCTAGGGCTGGCACAAACACGGGGTAGTTCCCACACGACTCTGTGATCCTACACCCTCCGGCTTTATCGAGCAGCGCCAGCGTCTCCATGCTGGGGAATGCCAGGGAAAGTCCGTATGCGGCGGCAAAAAACACGGGCCATGCCCACAGGACCCTGTTCAGGCTCTCGCCGTATCTTGATGTGATCCTGTAAAGCAGGCGCAGCGATACCCATCTCTTATGCCTGCTTTTCATGGATATCTTCGCTCCATTCTGGAAGTACTTTCTGTGCAGTTCCATTTCCCACACGAAAAAGTTGCCGGCTTTTGGATATTCCATATAATAGTCCAGGTTGTCTCTGATCCTCCTGCATACGGCCACAACATCGTCCAGTTTCATCCCGCTGCCGTCCTCTACACTTCGCACATCAAGTATGGGATCCCCCGACTCAGTCTCCCACGCTGTATCTGAGCTGAACCTGACTCTTCGTATATCAGTGCCCAGCAGCGAAACGTCTGACATGGTGGAGGGCATTGTCACCAGTTCCTGACTGCGAAAATCGACTCGCCTAAAGTACATGCGCCCGATAAAGTTGCTGTCTTCAAACAAGGCCCCTTTCTTGAACACCGTGTCCACAAATTTGCTTTCCTCACGGAACGATGTGCCGTTGAATTCTGCATCATCGTTGAATTCACAGTAGTATACATTCAGCTTTCCCATAAATTCACATGATTCAAAATAAGAATCCTCTATATCACATTTGTCAAAAAACACGTCACAGTTAAATGATGCGCCTGACACATCAAATGCATTAAAACTACATCTCTCAAACATGACTGGAGGTCCGAGCTTTCTTGGTTTTACTTTGTCTATCACTTTAATTTTTCCAAATTTGGATTCTATAAATACAGCCACACGAAGATCACAATTTTGCAGTTCAACCACTCCATAAAACTCCGCACCGGAAAAGTCGAGCTCTTCTATTGTTATGTTTCGAAACGTCGCATCGTCGTGGAACACCGCGTGCATAAAGCGTGCCCTTCTTAAGTTTCCCGATGCGCTAACATCCACTAATGGTATGTTGCAGCCTATGAAGGACCTCTCGCCCTCCCCCACATCGCCGAACTCTTTTACAAATTCGTCCCTGACCCTCTTCTCGTCCTTGATATATGCGTCCTTGTCATGAAAGATGCAAAATTTTTCGGAATACTTTTCTCTCTCGCAACTGTATGTGACCATCTCCTCCGAGCCCGGATCTCTGTATTCTACCTCGTACTCGCATTCGTCGTCCACCTCCTTCCGTCCAAGAGATGGTATTTAAGTAATTCATGGACACCGCGTGCCAGGCGCGTACAGGGGTGCCGCGTACCGTGCCGGCCCCCGCGTGCCCGGCTCCCGTATGCCGTGCCTGATATGGTGGGAAATATTTAATTCCCAGCGGGCCCGCACGGCAGGCATGGCACTAGACGCAAACCTGCAGTCAAGGGTAGACGCGGCCAGGCTGGAATTCGAGGGCAGGAACGTCGTGGCGTTCATAGGAGGCGTCGGATCCGGCAAGACCGTGGCCACCGCGCTGCTCAAGTACACGCTGACGGAGTACTGGAACCCGAAAAAGACCGGGGTCTACTCGATCGTGCTGCGGGGTGGCGACGTGCTCAACGAGTCACTGAGGGCGCTGAAGAACAAGGAGCCCCTCGCCCCCACCTCTGAAGGCGCCACCCCGGACACCGTCATAAAGCTCAAGAGCTCAAAGGGGCTCCCCGCTACCTACGAGCTGGTGATCCGCGACATGTCCGGTGAGAACTGGGATCTGGTGTCTGGAAACACTGATGCGACACATCCGGAAATTCTGGCCCGCATGCTGGAAAAGGACCTGCCTCACTTTATCTTTGCCACCAAGTACGTCCTGGTGGTGGACTGTTCCAAAAAGGGATCGTGGGACGTTGACGGAGGCTCCGCGGCGTCCGCGATAGCAAACATCGCGGAGATAAGGCAACTCGTGGGCGTCAAAGAGGTCACGGGGGACATGATTGCAGTGCTGTTTACAAAGGCAGACCTGCTGCCTCCAAAGGAGAAGGATCTTACCGCCAAGGATCTGCTGGGCCAGTACAAGGAGCTCTCGAACAACATAGCCGCTTATGCAAAAAAGGCCACGCCCCTAAAGTCGTATGTCGACCTCCGGAAGCGTGGATCCAGAAAGGCTCCCAAGGGGGTGGGACTATCGATAAAGTGGGACGCTCAGAATAGCGCCACACTGGCTGACGTGATCGTGTCGGCGGAAATAGAGGCGAGGGCCGCCGGCAGGAGCGAGCAGGAGATCGCCCAGATCAAGGCCGGCCTCCTGTCGGTTGCGAGCAGGAAGGGATCCGACAAGAATATCGGGCAGGACGTCACGGCACTCCGAGTAACGAACACCAGGATAAGGACCCCTCTAGTATACTCGCACGGCGAGTACACTGATCTCATATCGTGGATGATACGCAACGGGAACGGCCTGTCATGAGGATAGACCAGTTCGTGTACACGACGGCGGACATTGATGGCAGGCTCGGGTACCAGGTGGTGGCTAGGAGCTCCGGCATAACCGACGAGATGGTATCTGTCATGTACGGGTACATGCACCCGGCCGGCATCGAGCCCAACCGGTTCAAGGAATCACGATCCCTGCGCCTCCTCGACGGCGGCCCCGCCATATACTGCATCGCGAGGAACGCCGGCGCCGGCCACGACGGCAGGCCCCACACCCTGTACTGCCACGCCTTTGCAGTCGACGCGGCAGAGTTTGCAGCATCCGGCTATGACACGCGCGTCTTTGACGTGCTATATGTCGAGGACAAGGGCGCGCGCGGGACCCTCCCGCATCTTGATCTTGAGCTTGACCCAAAGCCCGCGGGATCCGGCCATGACGCGCGCTGCCTGGCAGCCGCGCTCGCCCCGCTGTTCCAGGGACAGAGGACGGCCATAGTCAGCGACGGACGCCTCCTCCAGGACCTGCTGCGCATGCTACCCCCCTCGATCCGCCTCGTCCCGTTCTCCACCCTGGTGATCCAGCCGGACAGGCAGCCAGAGTACAGGCTCGTGGCGTGCCCCGATATTGTAAGGTACAGGCTTCCAAAGGACTTTGCAATAGTGCCGCCCGTGGACGACCCGCCGGAGGACGTCTCGTACTATGCCGGGATCGCGGCGGGCGGGCAGCAGGACCGGATGGATGGTATCCAGCGCATGTTCGACTCACAGGGCCTGCCGGGGCTGGAGGGCCTGGGACTGGCGTGCGACCGGGACAGGCACGCGCTCGCCCCTGCCGCGGAGAGGCCTGCCATAGCGGCTCGGATCCTGCGGCGCGCCTGGGATCTGGGGGACGAGGCGTTCACAGAGTGCCTCGGGGATGTGGCCGGGTCTCTGGAACTTGAGGACCCGAGGGGCGGGTGGATCCGCGTCTCGGGGGCCGTACCGCGCAATGAACGGCACGATCCCGCCCCGTGGAACATATTTCACCCGGCTCTCTGGATGGCCAGCTCCCTGCTTGACTATGACGGGTGGTTCGGCTCCGGCGAGAACCAGCTGGCCGGGCTTGCAAGGTTGTCCGACGCAAAGAGCAGGTCCGCCATACGGTTCACGTACGGTGGGCATCCTATAATACTCCTGAGGTTCAAGCTTGCAGACGGCATGCTGCGCGGGATCCAGGTGGGCGGCAAGTCCGATGGGCCGCTCCCTCGAGCGGCAGAGTTTGAGGCGGACAGGATATCCGATATCAGGTCAGCGGCCGGGTACGCGGACGCGGATCCACCCGTGCCGGATAACGCCCCGCCGGTGCCCGTGGGGGCGGCGGTGCGGAACGCGCCGTGACGCGGATACGGCGTGCAGTCGTCCGGGCTCCCTGCTCCATGCCGGGATCCGCGCTCCCCGCCCCGGCACGGTATAAATGAGACGCGGCCGTAGGAGCGGGTATGGACGGAGAAAGGATCCGGGACATGATAAGGGGCGTGGTACGCAGGGGACGCGGCATGAACATCCGGCAGATAGAGCAGCTTGTCTACATCAAGGACATGCGGAGCCACAGCGGTCCCGCGGGAACCATCCCGTACTATCTTGACAGGGACGGGTTCACCTCCGGCGTGGTGCGCCGTGCCGTGGATGAGATGGCCGACACGGGAGGCCTGACAAGGAGAAACGGCCTGCATACGATCGGCAACGGCCTCCGGCCGCGGCGGGGCGCGGCGCCTAGAAATCTCGCCGGGATGCGGGTATCTGACCTGCTGCTTGTCGCGTTCTCCTTCCACCCGCTCTCAAAGTTCATTATACCATACAAGCTCGGGTTCATGCCGAGGTTCAAGAGTTACTGCAACCGCCTTGCCCGCACCGGGACCGAGAAGGGAGTCGACGATCTCCTAGACTCGTTTGACAAGGCCCTCGTCGAGGTGCCGGATGAAAAGGACTTTGCAGAGTTCGAGCTCCTCTTCAACGACTTTTCAAGGGCGCTCCACATACTGCTAGGAAACGATCCGGATCATGACGACCTGATGCCGGGCCGCCTCAGGCTCGCGGTGAGGGCGCACGAGGCCATATGGGACGCGTTCGTGGCCATCGACAGGCTGAGCCGCCCCTGCCCGTACTACAAGGGGCACGCCCGGGAATGGACGGACGACCGCGGCGACAAGATGGCGGCGCTGAGGGTCAGGGTCGGCAGGTTTCTTGACAGCGTGGGGGATCTTGACAGGCCGAGCCGGCTGATGGGCGAGGCCGAGATAAAGTTCCTGAAGGAGGCGGCCAGCGACGACGACCTGACAAAGCCCGTCAGCGCCGAGAAGGAGCTAGAGTTTGCAAGGTCGCTGCTGTGAGCACGCCGCGTGATACATGCCGTCAGATCCCGCCCTGCAGCGGATGGATGGCCGGCTCTGTCCTGCCTCCGATGCGGATGTCCTGCAACCACCGTATCCTGTCGTAACAGCCGGGATCGTTCCAGTTCAGGGTTCTGGCAACGGCCCCCACGCAAGAGTCCGCAATCCATAGCCCCGGGTCTCCCTCCGAGTCTCTTGCTTCATAGCCCCGGTACCTGTCTAGGTTCGCTATCCTGTCACCCGCGCCGCTCCTGCCCGTCCTGTTCAGCGATCTTCTGATCCTCCGGTCCGTCTCGTCGTTGCCCCTGTCCCGGATTATCCTGACATGGCTCTGCTCGCTGGCCACATAGTCAAGGGCTTCCACGATGACCCGCTCCGTCGCATAGTGGTCCTCGCTCCCATATCCGTCCAGCATCCCCGTCCCGGAGCCGTCCCTGTCCACCGCGGCGGTAAAGAACGGCATCTGCTCGTCCCCTATGATATCCATGATCTCAGGCGCCGGACCGCTCCTGCACCTGTCCGAGTCCGTAAAAGCACTGCCCTCCATCATGCGCCAGAACTTTGGCTCGCCGCTCCCACCGTGCCTCCTCATCACTCCCTCGACGCAGCGCTTGATGGCGGCAATCCTGCTCTGGTGTGCCAGTATGCCCACCACCACATAATAACTCGCATCGCTCTGTCCCGACTCGTCCACGTACAAGCCGTACTCTCCTCTAATCAGCCCGATGCCGCCGTTATAATAGCTGTGCCTTGAGAGGCGCCTATGCCCGCTCATGCCGCCCCCCGCCGGATCAAGACTTCGAGTATCCCAGCCTAGCCGCCTTTTCCCTGATGATCCGGCCCGCCTCGGCTGCCTCGCCGCCGATCCCGTCAAGCCCGTCTAGAATATGATGGATGCTATACGGCACGTACATGTTCACCGGATTGTCCACCATGGCCTCCAGAATGCCTGCCACCTTGAGCGGGAACCCTGAGGCATACTTGCCGAGCTCGTCCACGAGCACGTCCGTCATGTCGAGCTTTGGCGCATGTTTCTTGACCCGCTTTTCTACGTGTTCGGCATACATCGTGATCGCCTTCCCGTCCATCCTGCCGCCGGTGAACCACACGGACAGGTCCCTCCTCAGGAACGCCGGGTGGGTCCACAGCGGTCCTGTCCTGTTCCAGTCGGCCCCCTGCCCGCCGTACCTCTCCGCTACCGCGGCCACCGCCGATATGCACCGGTTCACCAGCTCCTCCTCCCCCTCCCCTACGGAGTCGAGGAACCTCGTGAAAATATCATCGGCCCCCTCCGCGCCATGCACGTGCGCCACGAGCACGTGGCTGAACGTGAACGCATGCATGGCGCTGCCCCGATGAGCCCTCGGCCCGTTCAGGAACTCCTCGTACCAGCGGACCATGCCCGGAAACATGCCCGAATCCGGGACGTTCCTCATCACGTACCCGTTCCAGAACGCGGCCCCGTGGGGCCCGGACAGGGCAGACTCTGCCATCCCGGACACCCACTCTCCGTCGGCCTTTGATAGGCTGGGAAGATGAGATCCCAGCACGGCGTTGCGCGCAGGCGTGTGGGACGAGTGATCCCCGAGGTACCCGTCGAGCGCCTCCTTTGCCTCCTTTGCCAGCCCGTCCCCTCCCGCCCACCGGGCGTAGAGTACCATGGCAAGGGTCGCGGCGCCGCCCGTGTCGTCGCGCGACCTTATGAACGCGTCCGCGTTGGGATCAAGGGCGTAGTGGCCAGGCGAGGCTCCCGCGAACGCGACGATGGCGCGCCATATCTTTCCCTTGAACCTCTGATCCGGACCGCCGTGCATGAACGCCCACCTCAGCATGTTGCATATGCCGGTGGCCGGGATTCGGTACTCCGGCGTGTCCTTGAACCCCGACGCCACGTGCTCCACCAGCCGCATGGTGCCATTCCAGTCTATCTTGTTGCCGCTCCGTATGGCCCTCGTCAGCCCGTCAAAGAACGTGTCCTGTATGGCCGGATCCTCGCCAGCCAGCCGCATGGCCTCCCTCGGAGCCTTGAGCGGCCTCTCCTTGACAAAGTCCGAGAAATTGTTAAGCGTTCGAGCGTCAAGCCTGAACGACTTTATGTTCTCAAACGCCCCGCGCACGCTGATCCCGAGGTCCTGCACGACGGGGTCCGGCGTCTCCGGCTCCGCCCTCTCGTAGGTCTGGGCCAGCCTCAGGTACTCCTCCAGGCTATCGCCGTCAAGGCAGTCACTGACCGCCTCCAGGAGCTCCAGTCTGCGCACGTCCATGATGATCCCCGCCTTTTTGGTGCCGCGGTCCACCACAAGCCTGTCAAGCTCCTCAGCCCCAGGCCCGCGCATTATCTGCTGTATTATCCCGTCTACGGCATCCGGCATCGCCACGATCCGCTCCCTCAGCATCTCGACGTACTCTTTTCGCACGCCCATCTCCCAGAGGTACTTGGAGCCGTACTCGCGGATCTTCTCCTCGAACCCCGGAAACCTGGAATAGATATACATCTCGATCCTCCTCCATACCATGTTCTTCCTGCAAGAGATCTCCTTCATAGCCCCTCGTAGATCCCCACCGTTCCTCCCGATGGACGACAGGCAGTCCCGTACGTGTGTTATCATCGCGGTCCTTACGTTGTCCGGCCAGTTCTCCTCAGAGTCGGATATGTGCAGCCGCTCCCCCGACATGCTAGTATCCGTGTCGTCCTCCCTTGCAATGTACCCGTCCAGCAGATCCGCCATGGTTCGCACAAGCGGCATCATGTCCTCGCCCGTGCACGCCTTGATCATGACCTCGATCTGGATGCGCGTCAGCTCGGCCTTCTCATAGTCGTCTGGACGGGCCATCTGTGACAGCGCCTTCCACATGAGAAAGGTTGCAAGACTGTATCGCTTGCCGGTGTACATTTTGGTTATGATATCAAAGTACCTGATCGGATCGCGCTCGAACCTGCCGGACAGCCCGTCATTCAGCAGGTACCATCCGACGGTCTCGGCATGCTCGACGGGAAGCTGTATTGCAAGCTCCAGCACGTCGATGTACATGAGGTCGCTCCTCCCTACCACCTCCGGGTCATACGAGGTGATGATCTCGGCCACCCTGCCCGGATATTCCTTTATGCACCTGAAGAGGTACTTGTGGGCCACCCAGTGCTTGCCTGTATTCCCAAAGAACTCGGCCTCCGCCATGCAGTCCAGCCAGCAGGGCGGCAGCCCCCTGATTACTCGGTATTGGGTGGCTCCGGTGGATATCTTGCCGACAAGCTCCCTTGCCCTGCCGGGCGTGGGCGGCCTTGACATGATCTCCTCTACCGCCTCGTCGGCCTTTGTCTGCGGCGCGGTGAGCACATGCAGGATCTCCTCGGCCCTGTCTGCCATCAAAAGCAGATCCTTCACTGCTACACGGATCCTCCTGTGGGCTATGCCGTTCAATCTATCGAGCATGCCTGTGAGCACTCTATACTCTGGCTTGAGATTGTACTCGTAGGCGGTAACCTTGTCGATCCCCCTTGCTAGCTCCTTACTCTTTTTTTCGCGCCTTCGCACCTCCTTGTCTTCTGCAGTTCTTGTCAGGGTCCCGATGACGTCCCTCAGCCCGTACGCGAGGAGTGACTCCCACCCGATGCGCCTATCACCGTGCCGTATGTGCAGCACTCCCTCGTATGCCGTTGCCGACCTCTTGTCGTACGTCCTTATCTGGGATATGAGATCCCTCTGACGCTCTGTAAGATTGAGCCTCTTCGTGCTGATCCGCCTATCCGCCACGGATCCTGTACCCGTGCCACGTATTTGTGTATTCCGTGGGCGCCGCCCGGCGCGAGTTACGAGGCCTCGGACCGTCCCGGGCCCTGCACGGCGGCCTTGCCCGCAAATACGTTATATTGAGCCGAGCGCAGGAGCGTCCCATGCGGGCCAGGATCTACGCGGCGGGAGGAATCCACTGCATGCGTATCGGGATCGCGGCAGCAAGGCCGGCACCGCCCGTGCACGTGACGCGGGCCCGGGCGGCCCTTGGGGATCTACGGGGGCCGGGGCGCCTTGGATAAGAACGCGATAGAGCGGCCGGACGTGCCCCGCGAGATCCACGTAAAGGACCTGTCGCTGACGCCGGTACAGATGGATCTCATGGATCACCTGCCCTTCTACAGCAGTAATGCGGCCGACTCTTACGTGGAGGCGCTGTGCGTGTACTATGGTCCGCGCTACGCCGATCAGCCCAGCCACCTGGCATACGCGGCAAGGGACGTGGTTGACCACCTGGCAAGGGTGCGGCAGGACGACCACGAAAAGAGATCCCGGCTGGACCGCGACGGCAGGATAGCCGAGCTCAAAAAGACATTCGATCCGGTCACAGGGCAAGGCTATGGGTATGATGCGCACTACCGGGTACTGGTGGGCGCATACGAGACGCTCACCGACATCGCGCACGGGAAGGATCCCGGCAGGAGCCGCGTCCCCTTTGATACGCTGTCCGAGATCGAGCGGGCGCTGCACGACCTCTGCATCCCGCAGGCGGCCACCAACGAGAGGGCCGACGCGATAATGGCCGGGAACCCGACGGACGAAGACGCAGCCGAGCTGGTCGGCATGATACCCAACTGGGCAACCCAGCAGCGGATTATCGACAGGCTGCAGCCCAGCTGGCTCGACCACATGGAAAGGGCCGGATTCTTCAAGAACTCCGACGAGCACTGGGACGCACACCTGTACCTACGCAGGTGCGCCCGCAAGCGCCCGGCCAGGGTGGTCGATATAATATCGTCGTACGACCCGGACATCATACGATCCAGACACCACATGTACGGCGACTTTTTGGACTGCGCGCGGCAGATGCCCCCGAGGCACGCCGCGGCGGTCATGAGGTTCATGGAGGATGCGGGGCTCTCTGACATGTTCGTGCGCCATCCGGCAAAGTACCTGGGGGTGGCCACCAGCATGTGCCTAGGCGGCGAGTGCGGCCTTGCCATCGATACCGCTCGTAGGGGCCTTACCATAAGGAACATCAACTACGAGTACCCCGGCCCCGGCTGGCTGGACTCTTCCGTGAGGGAGTTTGCCAACGCCGTGATGAGGCGGGAGCCGCTGCCCCTGCTCTCATTCATGGCCGACCTGCTGGAGGGGCTGGTCACAGAGTACGCGGCCGGCGACACCGGGGACGCGATCACCAGCATGCACTATAAGCGCCCCGTCATCGAGGAGTCGGACCAGAATATCCGGAATTTTGAGTCGTATTTGGTGGCCCACATGCGCGACTGCATCGACGCCGCCGGAAGGCTCGGGCCCGACTATTTGCGCCGGGCCGTGGATATTATGAAAAAGAAGGATCTCCTGATATACCGGAGGCTGGAGATGTACGCGTTCGGAGAATTCCCGGACGTGTTCCGCAAGGAGGCTGCCGAATACGCCGTCGAGTACCTCGATCACCCGTACCTGTACCACGAGCATTATGTCATGCTGCAAAACGGCTACTGCTCGATGGACGAAGGTACCAAAAAGGAGATACTGGGCGCCATCATGGGCGGAAATCCCAAGACAAGGCGGTATGGGGAGCGCGCAGATTACACGCGGTGGCGGTACCTCGAGTGCATCAAGGGCTGCCTTGACGATCACCATGAGGGGATCTACCGGGGGCTGGTAAAAAAGCACGGTAAGGTGCCTCATCCGGGATACCGGCTCCACAGGGGCCCCGGGCGGATCCGGCCTGGACAGGAGCCAGATCCGCTTGAGGGAATGGATACGACCGAGGTGATCGAGATCATGAGGGCCCGCAGGCCGGGACGGGGCGCGCCCGGCGACGGGCTGCTGCGCGGCTTTACACGCGCCGCGAGGGAGGATCCGGAGGGCGTCTCTGCGCGCGCGATGGACCTTGCGGGGGCCGATCCGAGGACTCCTGAGATCTTCTTCCGCAGCATGAGGGACGCCCTGCACAATGGGAAGAGGATAGACTGGGACGGTACGACCGGCCTTATGCGGCGCGTGGGCGACGGGCTAGAGAAGGGCGGTACCGCTGCCGAGGAGGCTGCCATCTCCGCCTGCTCGTTGCTCGAGTACGCGCTACAAGAGGCACCCCCGGGTATAGAGTACCGGGACGGGCTGTGGCAGGCCATAAGGTCGCTAGCCGACGCGTCCGCGCCCGACCGAGACCCCGATCTGGAGGGCTTTGAGAATGCCGTCAATACCGGGATGCCGATCGACGTCCTCAACATGTCCATCGACAGCCTCGCCGCAAGGTCGTTCCTCGTCATGGTGATGTACATCCAGTGGTACCACGGGCAGACCGGGCGCGCCGAGATTGCACCGGAGGCAAGAGACGCCCTTGATGGGTACCTTGGCAGCACCCGCACCGTGTACAGGGACGCGGCGCTGGGGTTCTTCCTCAACGTCCTGCATTTTCTTGACAGGGACTGGACCATGAAGATGGTGGACGAAATACGGAAGAGTGACTATGAAATGATCGCGTTCTGGAACGGGTACGTGCTGTGGAACGATCCTGACCGGCTTGTCTTTTCGGACCTGCTTGACGTGTACGACAAGTTCCTCACCGGCGACATGTCCGAGATGGTGGCCGAACGCCCAACATTCAAGTCCACGTTGGACCACTACATGTCCGCGTACCTGTACGACTATGAGAGGTCCGGGATCACCTTTGATCCGTTCCTCAACTCGATCAAAGATAACTCTGAATATCTGATAAATTGCTGCGTCTCACGGGTCGAGGAGGTGGTCCGTAAGATAGGCGATCTCTCGTCGTTCAACGTAAAGAGGCTGAAAAAGCTGTGGAAGCACAAGGTATTCTCAAAACAGGATCTGACGCACTGGTTCGCAGGAAGCAAGGTGGGCAAGGAGTCCGTCAGCATGTATCTGGAATACATCCGCGGGTACGGTGGCACGTTGCCCATGCTCTACCCGATCTTGGCCGAGCTAGAGTTGCATGCGGACAAGTCGCCCGAACCTGTGACTGATACGATGCTCTGTCTGGTGGAGAACGGGGTGAATCCGGGCGACAAAGATCAGATCGACTCGATCATAAAGATACTTGATGGTCACGCTGACAAGCTCGGCGACAAGCTCAAGAGACTGCGCGAGATGGTGAGGCGCAGCACAAGTCATGCAAGTTCCCGCCCACCCTGACTCATTCGATCATGACACTCACGTGCCCGCCCACAGGAATCGACCCCCTGACCTCCCCGACCCCGCCGGGGCCGAGGACCCTTGCCACAAACAGGTCTGGCTGATCCTCCTCCTCCATCGGGGCCACCGAACCATGGTCCCACGCCTTGAGGGCGGTCTGATCCGCCCTGATGCCCCTGCCCGCCTTCACGCATGTGACCGCCCCCGAGCCGAACACGGTGACTACCTTGGGACCGGCCGTGCTGTCACAGCCTGCCTCTATCACACCTACCGTGTGCCCCCTTGCCCCGCGACCCGCCGCCATGACGGGCCCGCTGCGGGTCACCAGCATCCCTGCCTCGAGCAGCTGGCCTGCCTCCACGGGCAAAGACATCGTATTGTACAGCTGTGCCTTGTTGGCGATGACTCCCAGATCGCACTCGTGCATTGCCGCGGCATATGGCGCGGCCGGCTTTATGCGTTTGGCGGATCCCGGTCGGATGAATCGTGGATCCGGCCGCCCATGGCCGCCCCCCGGCGTCCGCAAAGGTCTAGCAGTCCGGCGGTACCCGACATGCATCTGTCCTACGAGACCCCGGGCCGCCCCTGCCCTGTTTCATGCCTCAAGTTCCTCCGGGCCCGTCCGTGCACCTCCTCGGCACGCTCAGGACGAAGCGGGTTGTGGCCGGTAGTCCCGCATACGAGCCGACAGTTATATGTGCCCAATGCCGGTGAAATCCATGATGGTCTCCGTCGCCCAGGCTTTCAGTCGCCTCATGCTGAGCCCCCGCATCCCGGCTGATCGCTATGATCTTGCCCCGTCCGACAGGGGACTGTACTGTTTCTGGCACAGGTTCAGGTGCCTGTATGTGGGGCGCTCCAAGAACCTACGGGAGCGCATGGCAGAGCACATGCGCGGCGACGGTGATCCCGGCCTGGCCGGCTATGTACGCAAGTACGAGGGTGAGATCACCGTCTCCTGCTCGCGCCTCGGCTGTACCGCCGGGTTTATCCGGATTGCAGAGATCTTTGCCATACTAAAGCTAAAGCCAAAGTTCAACGACAGGCACGTCCGCCGGGATTCCCGGTTCAGCCCGGCGCGGCTCACCTGTCATCACGCATGCTGATAGATTACAAACGACCACGTGTATGTGGACACCACCGGTGCGCCCACTCTACCGTGACCTGTCCGTCCACGGTTTCGTAGCCGGTCCCGCAAGCACATCCGGTATCCCGAGCAGCGTAAGACGCGGCCCTGGATCCCTGACGTACCGGCGATCCCGCCCCCGTCACGGTGCGTCCGTGCGGCCCTTCCCCCGTCCGCAGTACGGCACACATGCCTTATAATGACCTGCCCCCGCCAGCCCGGCATGGGCTACGTAAAGCACCCGTGGGATGCTCCAATTCCCGCCCCAAGCCGAGCGTCCTGCATCGGGGCGGTCGTATGAGGCGCGGTAAGAGGGGCCCCAACCGCGGCAGGTCCGAGCACAAGGAGGACTACAGTCTTGACGAGATACTGACAAACATATCCATCAGGGGAAGCCTCATATCCAACCTTGACTACACCACCACCACCCATCACGGGGACGACAAGATAACCGGCCTGTGCCGCCATTATGGGCTGTTTGAGTCGTATGGCTTCATCCTTGCGGTTGACCACATTGGAAGGCTTTCAAGCGGAGCCGAAAAGCCAAAGGTCGACGCCGTAAGGCCACTTGTGTCCTGGCTGCTGAATTACAAGGACGGGCTGAGATACTGGAGGAACAGGAGGGTCGGCCATCTTGACGACACGGACGTCCCAACTCTGGCATACCATAAAAAACACAAAATCCCCTTCAGTCTGGAGGATCTTGCCGAGGCACGCGGCGTCATACTCTTCCTGCACAAGTATATCACGGACATGTACATGGATCGGCTTCTACCAATCAGCAAGGATCTGGTGGCAAAAGAGCAGAAAGAGGCCATGGATTCCGAGATCCGCCGCAACGATGATCTGGCCGGGTTCAAGGAAGATGCCATCAAAAAGCTAGAGAGCATATCACACCTGTTCCAGGAAGACGAGTATGCCTCATACCTCGAGTCCCTGCGGCGTCTGTAACCGCGGCGGCCCGGCCCCGTACCCCGATATGGCACCCGCCAGAATGCAGTCGGCGGGAATTCGGCCTCCGCGTAGATCAGCCCGCAGGGCGGGACGTTCCGCCTACCAGCCTTGTGCTGCTGTATGTGGAGGTGCCCGGGGTGCCGCCGACCAATGACGTGTCCAAAGAGACTTGGTGAATATATCGCGGGCGACTAGAACTCTTCGCGGTCGTGCCAGTACTCGTCGTTGCAGCGGTCGAACGGCTCGGGCTTGTCCATGTCTAGTGCTCGCCTCCGGCCTCTTTATAGGTCTGTTCTAGGCATGCCTGACTGATCCCAGCTGCGGCCTGCCAGGCACCTGTCCAAGGCGGTGATCCGTGCGATCGCCCCAGGGTCTCAGGCGGGCGCAACTGCCCGTGGACCCGCGATTGGTCCATGTGGGAGTGCGTGAGCAAGATGGCGTCAATGCCCGTTCTCTCCCTCCTGCCCAGGCCATGCCTGGGATGATCCTCCCGGTAGAGCCCCCTGATATCGGGCAGAAGGCCCGGCCTGAACGTGTCCCTGAAGGCGTTAGAGGATCTGATGTGTAGAAACTCTAAAAAGTACAGTTTTTCGGCCTCGGATTACACGCCAAAGTCCATCAGGAGGGGGTGTCCCCGTCCTCGCCGACCCCTTCGCGGAAGGTAATCTTTACCGCGGTTTACATCTATGGGGTTGTCATATAAACCGGGATGAAAAGTAAAATCTTGATCATAGTATATATAATCGAAAATCAGCCTCGATACATGACGAAGACCGTCAGGATCAAGGTCGATGTGGACTTGGAACTGTCCGAT
>UYNY03000013.1 GCA_900620265.3 Nitrosopumilaceae archaeon
ACCCAAAGTAGTGCAGCGCGACGGCGGCCCGGTCCTCGTACGAGGTGCGCATGTCGTCGGCAAGCAGCGGGTACGGGTACTCGACATATACCGGGCCATAGGCCACGGTGAGGGGCCGGAGCGTGCCCGAGGCCGACGCGATCTCCAGTCCGGCGTTGGAGGCGGTCACGAGGTACGTGATGTCGTTGAGGCCCAGCAGGTCGTCGCCCGTGGCGTTGAATATAGCTATCCCGGCCCCGCGGTCGAGCTCCCAGTATGACGTGATGTATCCGGGGCGCTCTAGCGGGAGCGTGCACATGGGGACGTAGCAGTCCTGGACGACCTCAAGCCGCAGGTCGCTCTCCCGGACTATGTCAAAGTGGAGGGTGTTGTTGCGCTCGTTCTTCCACTTCATGTACGGGACGTGCTGGATCGTCTGGGGGTCCCACGCATAGTACGTCTCGTCAAGGTTGCGGGCCGCGTACCCGTTCGTGTCATTCAACACCCTCTCCTCCAGTACGAGGTTGATCCTGGCCCCGACTATCTCGGGGCGCAGCGTGACGGTCTTCACGATCGGCACGATCCTGCACTTTATCTTGCCGTCGGATATGGTGCAGACCTTCTTGAGCCAGGTGACGGTCTGCTTGATAGACTGGCCGGTCGTGGTGCATGTCTCGTATGTCAGGCCGTCCGGCAGATAGCCGGCGTTGCACCTGCCGGGGGCCTCGTTGTTCACGACCGCCCTGCCGTAGACGCATCCAGAGTAGGGCGAGCTCCGGGAGCACTTTTCGGACGCCTTTTGCCAGAACCACGAGGACGATCCGGGATCCACGTACGTGCTGGCATCCGCGATGTCAAGGCCGTCGGTCACGCCGAGTGGGGAGACCCTCATCCCGACGCAGGTCGGGCTGCCAGAGAACCAGATCAGATAGTAGAAAGAGTCCCCCGGGTAGTGGGTCCCGTCCGGGTTGTTCCGCGGTTCTTCCATGTACTGGACGGGCAGCATCTCCCCCTGGATCCGGACGTGGCAGGGTGGCGAGAGCGAACCGGAGGCGGGCTCGATGCAGGCGAGCAGACACGAGACCAGACAGATGGCGGCCAGCAGGATCCTGTCCAACGCACGGGATGCCTGTGGACCTAAAAAGGCACTATAGTATGGATTATGTCTAATTCGGGTCTTGGGCACGGGGTCGGGATCCGGGCTGTTGCCACCCGGTGATGGTGCCTGCGGACTCCGGGAAGGTCATCGACCGCGGTTTGATCTATGCCAAGCCCGTGCCTAGCTCACGAATTTCCAACAGAGCCCATAAAAAACCACACACAAAGGATTAAATATTGAAATTAGCCTCTAGGAAACTGCAATGACGCTTGAATCAAATGACAGAATACCAGAAGATTGCACCTATACAAGGAATTATCAAAGGAGAAATGATGGAAGCTCTACTATCGGGATTGAATTACATGGTTCATACGATAAAATCATAGCCAGAGTTGATAGTAAAGATGTATTCCAACCTATACTTGTCAAAATAGATAGGCTGTTAGCTACTGCAAACAAGGAGAGGCTGTCAATGTTTACCGTATGTGGGTTACTTGAGCGTGATCTGAATAAGTTATCATGTATAGTGACTCGCTATCATAATTAATATGATTCTGTAAATCTATCAAGGCCAGAGTCTAGAATATTAAAAGATTAGACTGAAAAATGCATATTTTGGCCTGTTTGGCTGATCTGTTCATCTGATCTATTCTTCTCATAATATCTGCACCTAAGCCCTAATAATTTTACAAACTCAGGTTGAATTTTGTCCATCAATTCTGGCATATTTTGTGATCATTCTTTCTTACGTCTAGGTGACACTTTTCTGCTCGATTTAATCCCGGCTATAGGCTTGACGGCTTTCTCTATAATGTTCTCCACGCGCCACCTCAGGCCGGCGGATCCCCTGTACGTGGTGGCGGCCCCCGCGGCGATCAGCGGGGCGGCCACCAGAGCCATCAGGTATGAGTAGTCCTCCTTGTAGATGGCAGTTGCATACACGTCGCGCTCGGCTGCAAACGTCGCGCTAGAGCCAGGGGCGTCGATCCCATCCCACCGGTCAAAGACCTCCCGCACCAGGAACGACAGCACCTCCCGGTCGGGGGCCCGTATGACGACCACGTCCCCGTACCCGTACACGCCGGATCCCTCGCCGTCCACCACCTCCACCAGCACCTCCCTCTCGTACGTGGCCTCCACGATAGTGTCACTGCCAAGCTGCACGTCCAGCGGGACGCCGGGCGGGTGCACGGCGCCGTTCACCCAAACGCCCCGTAGCGCGTACCCGTGCCCGGAGATCGTCTGCTTTGTAGGCAGATCAACCACAAAGCGCACGGGCCCCAGCTCGTCCGAGTAAGGGGTGCGGCCCGCGTGATCCGCCCCGTCGATCCCGAGCCCGAACGGGACGGACAGTCCCGTGCCGGCCGGATCAGAGGCCCGAACGTCGACGGTGAATATGCGCCTTGCCTCGAACTCTTTTGAGATTGATACGGGCTCGTACCCGTCCCGGGACGCCGTCACCGTGACGGACGCGGTCCCCTCCTCGTCGGGCGTTATCAGGAACGACGAGTCGCCGGTCCGGACGAACGGGAGATCCGTCAGCAGGTCGTATATGGCGCCCACGAGCCCGGTCACCTCCAGCGGCACGCCCCTGCCTACCCTCACGTCCCCAGAGTCAAAGTCCACGTCGATGTCAAGCGTGCCGGCCGTCGCCAATATCTCGTACTCTGTAGCCCCCGTCCCGGATACGACGGATATGGCGCCGCCCCCGGGCCTGCCGGTTATCTTCATGCGCCCGTCATCCACCACCAGATCCAGCTTTGAGGTGATCCTCATGTCATCCTCGACGCCGACCGGAACCCCCGCGTCATCGACCT
>UYNY03000014.1 GCA_900620265.3 Nitrosopumilaceae archaeon
TCCCCGACGAGGCCCCCGTCACGAGGACGTCCCTGCCCTTGAGGTCCAACGCGGGGCCCGCGCGCGGCAGGCGATAAAGCGGTTTCCATCACCCGGAGCGGTTGATGTCGATGTGGCACCTGTCGCGGAGGTAGTTGCGGTACTTTTCATGCATGTCGTGGCAGTCCCGGCAGATGCTGATGGAGGGGGGCCTGCCGTCGGAGGGGGGCGCCTCGACCACATGGTGCACGGTGAGATCCACGCCCTTTTCCCTGCATATCGGGCACTCGCCCTTTGTCATGCCGGGTGGTGGCGGGGGCGCCTTTAATGTCTTTAATCCGGCGCAGGGGGCCTATTGCCGGGTGCGGTCGATGTCTATGCCGCATGTGTCACGCAGATAGTTGGAGTACCTGTCGTGCTTTATCCGGCACTCGTCGCATATTGCGATCTCTGGTATCCCGTCCGGGTGGTGGGCCTCCACCACGCGGTGGTTGACTAGCACGACCCCGTTCCTGCCGCATATGGGACACTGGCCTACCAGCATGGGCCGGGGATCCGGGGGCTCTGTTAAGTGTCTTGCGGGGCGTGTCGGCGGCCGGGGCGTGCGAGACTCCACAAGCATTATTATACATCTTGGACGCAATATGTCTGATGACCGCGTTAACGGCGGATCCGGGAGACCGGGGCGGGCTGGCCGGCATGATAAGCCGAGCGGCCGACGGGCCGGAGGGTGGCGCGTCCGTCAATGGGATCAACGAGATTTCAAGGGCCATGGCAAAGATGGCAAGGCTCATGTCGGAGTTCAGGCCGGCCGGAAACAATGAGTTTGAAAAGCTGCAGAGCTGCGACGACCGGATAAGTGATATCGAGGGGGCATGCGGCATGGCCCTGTCCCTTGCGGACAGGCTGGAGGACGGCGGATCACACCATGACAAGAAGAGGATCAACGATGGCGTATACAAGCTCCGGATCGCGTCCCGGGCGCCCCTGTTCCAGAAGGGGGTTCTCCTCAACTCCCTGGGGAAGCACGAGGAGGCGGCGGAATGTCTGGGAAGGGCGCTCTATCTAAAGGAGACGCCGGACGTGCTGAACCAAATGGGCATGGCGTTGATCCGGCTCGGCATGTACGATGAGGCGGGGGCCCATCTGGAGAGGGCGATGGAGATGATGTCTCGCTGCGGGGAGACCGCGTACAACCTGGCGCTGTTGGAGGACGAGGCCGGCATGTACCATGACGCGCTGGAGAGGCTCGACTGGCTCTTGGAGGCCGGGCGTAACGGTGAGGATGTCCCCGGGATTCCGGATCCGGACGACCTGCTCCTGCTAAAGGGGACGGTCCATGCTCACGCCGGCGACCACAAGAACGCCATAGAGTGCTTTGAAAGGATGTCCGGCAAAGGCGGGCCACGCGCGGCATACCATAGGGCCGGCTCGCTGTACCAGATGGGGCGGTATGAGGAGGCGGCAGAGTGGTACGGAAGGGCCGCCGGGTTCGATGATGCAGAAGAGATGCAGGTTAGGATGGCCGGGATGCACGACGCCGTACCGGAGAGGATCTGGCTGCCGCTGCTTGCGGCCGGCGCGCCGGGGGGCGTGCGCGGGATGCCCCGCCTGCAGTACATCGTATACATGGCCCAGCTGGGAGCGGGGATCCGGGAATATGACTTTGCATCGTCAGAATTCGGGCCCTACTCGGAAGACCTGGCGCGGGACGTGGCAGACAATACCGAGATCTTCAGGGTGGCACGGGGCAGGCGGGAGATCCCGAACGAGCCGCGCACGTACTCGCTTTTACCGGAGGGGAGGAGGCGTCTTGAGGCCGGCGAATGGAACGGGAAGGTGGCGGATCTGATCTCCGGGTTGTGCGGGATGCCCACCGTCGAGCTTGTGGACGACGCATATGCAGGGTTTGCGGGGGCCGAGGAGGCCATGCGCCTGAGGGAGAGGCTCGGGGGGATAATTTCAGAGGAGGAGAGTCGGGGGGAGGGCCGGACCCGCTACCACATCTCCGTCGAGTCGGAGGTCCGGCATGCCGTGCATGTGCTCTCCGGGATGGGAAAGGAGACGGATGGGACCCGGAAGAGCGCCGCCGTCAACATATGTGGTATCATTACACGCAGGTGCGAGGAGATCAGGCGACCCGCCGCGTCGGTGGACCATTATGCCAGGGGGGAGGCGCTTGCGGACCTGGCCGAGTACGGATCCCTGCTCCTAGAGTACTCCAAGGCCCGGGGCATCGCGTCGTATCCACGCATATTGGACCCGATTGAGAACGCGGTGGGCGGGCATGCGTGATATCCCCGACGTAGATATCATAATAGGCGACACCAACGGATGCGTCTATGTCACGATAAACTTTAGGCTGGAGGGGGATCCGCCCTCAAACGAGATCCGCATAGTGGGCAGCGAAAAGTACACGGATGTCACGTCAAGGTATGTTAATGAGAACCTTGCCAAGCTGAGGATCCCGTTCCATGTCAGGGAGGAGTTTGGAAACCTGCTGGGTCAGAGGAACAACAACAACCCCCTAACGGCCGCATGCAACAGGGCGGAGGCGCGGCAGTACGAGGGGGAACTGGCGCCGATCGTCATGGAAAGGTTTTCCGGGATGGCGAGTGTTGAGAACCTGCTTGAGAACGAGGAGTGTATGGGGGGCGCCATATGCATGTCCGACGGGGAGCCCCAGCTGGACGCAGAATACATGCTGCACCAGATACGCATGAGGAACGAGATCTGGAAGATGTACCACGAGATATTCAGCGATGATGCGACACGGGATCTCTACTTCAGGTGGAACAAGCGCAAGATACCAAAACCATGGGTTCAGCCATCCTTTACCCCGCCCGGCTTTGTCCGGGACCCAAAATGGAGCAACCAATACCCCCCGAGCAACAAGGACCTGCTCATACTTGCCTCTACCGCAATCTTTGCCCAGAGATCCGGCCTGCGCGTGGGGATACTGACGTTTGATAGGGACATGGAGCTGCTTTTCGACGCCATCGCGAGGGGTATTTTCCGCGGCAGGGAGGACAGCCTTCCGATCTGCAAGGTAAAGCTGATCTCGCTTAAGCATAATGGTTCCGAGGCATCACGATCTTGAATTTTTTGGTTGTGTGGGCTCCGCTGAAATGAATCGAAGTTTGATGTGGTGGGCCGGTTCCCCATACTACCCAGTAAATCATAACTTCTTGCAGCAGATCCCAGCTGGATCGTTGAGCGCCGCCACAACATCCTCGGCGGTCGGGTTCTCGCCCGGGTTGACGCAGGGAACCCCCTCCGCCACGCAACCATCGCACAAGTCACCATCACGTGACACAAGCACCATCTTCTCTTCTTTGGCGCGCATGAATATCGAATAGTCGTTGCGGGCTCTGATACCTCTGGCCTCAAGTTCCTTGACATCCTCCGCTTCGTATCCAAGCTTCCTGAGCTTCTCCGCAAGCCCGCCATACATGGCGTCAACTAGCAGCCGCGGCGAGGATCCGGGGGTCGGCTTTCCGTCTTCCGTAAAGTCGGCCTCCCTGAAGACGGACTGGAGAGTGGTCTTTTGATGGATCCGCGCGTGATCCTCCCGATCCCCCCTGAAGATGATGCACATGACCCGGGCGCACTTGTGACCCTCCTCTTTGACGGCGTCTATGGCTCGAACGGCGGACATGCCGCTGGTAATCACGTCGTCTATGATCACCACGGGGCTCAGTACTTTGCCCTCGATCATCTTCCTAGTCCCGTGCTCCTTTGCCGCCTTGCGCACGTAGAACGACGTAAATGTCGGGTTGGCCGGGTCCCTCTCGTGCTCGATCCGGCTCAGCTGTGACACTGCGGCGGCAAGCGGGATGGAGCCTGACTCGAGCCCCCCGACGGACTTTGCACCTGGTACCTTTTTGATCCGGTTGTACAGCACACCAGCTGCCACATGCAGGCCCTCCGGATCCCCGGAGAGGAGCCGCAGGTCGAAATAGTGCTTTGAGATCTTGCCCGATGCGAGCTTGAACCCCTCCTCCGAGTGCTTGAAGGCGCCAGTCGAGCGCACCAGCTCCGCAAGCCGCCTCCTGCCCGCCTCGGCTCCCAGATCCCCGGATCCCATGCCGGGCCGTGCCGGCCACTCTGAAATAAACCAATTGGGGCCGGATTTTGCATGCGGCCGGGCCCCCTCACAGACACGTACTTTGCCCATCTACAATCCTATGTCTTTGTGGAGCTCTTCTCTACGGCGCCGCCCTTTATCCTGCTGAGCGCCAGCTTTACCAGCAGCAGCCAGGTGACCAGTATCGGAAAGTAGTAGGTGGCTATCCGCCACCCTATCACGGCGTCCCACTCGAGGTCCCCGCCGCGCTCGCCGAGGTCGAACGGGTTCAGGTCGTTCAGGTACGCGATGATCCCGATCTCGGCAAGCCCCGACCCGCCGACCGTGATGGGGAGGTTCCCCACAGCGTTTGCCGCCATCACCGCCATCACCGAGTCAAGCAGCCCGACGGCGTACCCGACGCCGGCCGCCACGGCCGCAAACGAGATCCCGTAGAACCCCCACGATGCCAGCGACAGCAGGAACGAGACCGTAAAGACCCTTCTTGCCTTCCTGGTCCCCATGTGCTCCCTGCTCATGGTGCATATATCTGACATCCACTCGTCGGTCTTGCCCACGTACTTTGCGGCCCTCTCCCCGCCCACCCGGACGGCTGCGGCGGCCAGCGGCCGCGGCACCTGGAAGTTGCGCCGCGATGACAGGAAGAAGAGCGCCACCCAGAGGGACGTCACCGATATGCTCGTGCCAAGCACGACGGCGGCCACCACGTACGCGCCGGCCGCCAGCGCTATGACGCCTGCCACCGCGGACAGTATCCCGGCTGCCAGCACCTCGGTGACGATGTCCATGATGGCAATCCAGCTCGCCCTCGAGGCGTCCACCCCCTTTTTGTGCAGGTAGTATATCACGACGAACTCGGCCCCGACGAACATGGGGGTGGTGAACTTTACGAACTCGCTGCCGACCCTGACCCCGGCCAGCCTCGCCACCGAGTCGAACCCCGCCAGGTACGACCTCGTGATATAGGCGAACTTTGCCCCCTGCAGCCCCAGCTTTGCCATCATGGCGCCCGCCGCCGCCGCGAACGGGAGGGCCCCGATGGCCAGCACGTCCTCGATCCCGATGTCAAACTGCGCCGCGATCACCAGTATCGGGACCAGCGTCGCCGGTATCACGGCCAGCCTCCACCTCATGCGCGCCCGTCCCCATGATCAAATAAAAGCGCACGGGGGGCTAGTTAGAAATATGGGCCCCGGGGGCGGCCCGGGGTGAAGACGGTCTTCATATACGGTACGGCGGGGTCGGGCAAGTCCCTCCTCGCCTCCAAGCTGCGCGACTACTGGTCGGGCATGGGCACGTTCGCCGCCGTCCTCAACCTGGACCCCGGCGCCGGCGACCTCCCCTACGAGTGCGACGTGGACGTGAGGGATACCGTGGACATCCCGTCGGTCATGTCAAAGTACGGCCTCGGGCCCAACGGGGCCCTGGTGATGGCCGGCGACCTGGTCGCCGCCGGGTGCGGCGCCCTCCGGGAGGAGGTCGACTCGGTGAACCCCGACTATCTCATAGTGGACACGCCGGGCCAGGTGGAGCTGTTCGCGTACAGGTCCAGCGGCAGGTTCATCGCCGACAACCTGACGTCCGAGGAGAGGTCGGCCCTCTTCCTCTTTGACGGGGCGCTCGTTACAGAGCCGGCCAACTTTGCCTCGATAGCGCTGCTTGCCGCGTCGGTCCGCCTCCGGATGGGGATCGCCGCGATCCCCGCCCTCACAAAGACGGACATCGTCGGCGAGAGGACGGCGCAGATACTCGGCTGGTCGGAGAACCCCGGGGCGCTAGAGGCTGCCATCTCTGGCTCTGCCGACGGCGAGACGTACGCGCTGGCCACCTCGATACTGAGGGGGCTCGAGGGCGCCGACCTCGTGCACGGGCTGGTCCCCGTGTCGGGGGTCACCGGCGAGGGACTCGAGCCGCTTGCCGGCGCGCTCGGTAGGATACTCAACCTGGGCGAGGAGGTCGAGGACTAGTGCATGTCACGGCCAGGGCGTGGTCGTCATCTGCCAACCTGGGCCCCGGGTTTGACGCGTTCGGGCTCGCGGTAAGGGCGTTCCACGACGAGGTGACCCTGAGGAGGATCCCGCGCGGCACCAGGATGATCACGGACGGCAGCGTCCCCTCCGACCCGGCAAGGAACACGGCCGGGCTCGTAGTGGCCAGGATGGCGCGCATGTTCAAGAAGAAGGGGGGCCTTGAGATCACCGTCAAAAAGGGCGTCCCGCCCGGGATGGGCCTTGGGAGCAGCGGCGCGTCGGCAGCGGCCGCCGCCGTCGCGTTTGACCGCCTGCACGGCCTGGGGCTGGGGCCCGACGAGCTGGTAAGGTGCGCGGGCGCCGGCGAGACGGCTAGCGCGGGCACCGCCCACTATGACAACGTGGCCGCCTCCGTGCTCGGCGGGTTCGTCATAGCGGGGGAGGGCGTCGTGCGGATCAGGCCTCCTGCAGGACTGCGCCTGTGCATCGCCATCCCCGACGTGAGGGTGCCGCGCTCAAAGACGCGCGCCTCGCGGGCCCTGGTCCCAAAGAGGGTCCCGCTGGCCGACCACGTCTCCAACATGGCAGCGGCCGCCTCGATGGCCGCCGGCTTTGCCACGCGCGACCCGGCCCTCATAGGGAGGTCGGCCACGGACGTCATAGCAGAGCCGGCGCGGGCGCGCACCGTGCCGGGGCTCGCCGCGGTCCGGAGGGGGGCCGTGAGGGCGGGCGCCCACGGCGCCGCGATAAGCGGGGCGGGGCCGTCGGTGATAGCGTTCGCCGACGTCTCGGCGGACCTTGGCAGGATAACTGCCGCCATGTCAAGGGGGTTCAAATCCGCCGGCATCGGCTGCAGGACGGTCGCGTGCGCCCCGGCGCCAGCCGCCAGGATACTGCCATGAGGGCCGTCGTGGTGCTCAGCGGCGGGCTTGACTCTGCGTGCGCCGCGGCCATGCTGCGCGGGAAGGAGCTGTACGGGATCACGTTCTCGTACGGGCAGAAGGGGTCGCGCGAGGTGCCGGCCGCGCGGCGCATGGCAAAAAAGCTGGGGATGGCAGGCCACAAGGTGGCCGACATCGGCTTTATGAAGTCCCTCTACGGGTCGTCCAACGCCCTGACCGGCGGCGGCGTCGGCGTGCCCGGCACGTTTGACTATTCGATCGTGGTGCCGGCAAGGAACGCAGTCTTCCTGTCCATAGCCGCCGCGTGGGCGTTCTCGATAGGTGCCGGGCTGGTGGCCTACGGGGCGCACTCTGGCGACAGGCCGTACCCGGACTGCCGGCCATCCTTTGCAAGAAGGTTTGGCGCGGCGCTCAACGCGGCAGAGTCGGACGGCGTCAGGGACGGCCTGCGGCGCAGGATAGAGGTCTGGTCCCCCTACATGGACGGGATCACAAAGGAGGAGCTGCTCAGGAGGGGGGCGCGGCGCCTGGGGGACGCCGTCTTTGGCACGTGGAGCTGCTACAGGGGCGGCCGGCTCCACTGCGGGAGGTGCGAGTCGTGCGCCAACAGGAGGGGGGCGTTCGAGGCGGCCGGGATCAGGGACAGGACGCGCTATGCCGCCTAGCGGAGTATCTTCTTTCCCAGTATCATGCCGCGTATCCCGATATACCACGCCAGGAAGATGCAGCCGACGGTCCCCATGAAGACATAGTTCTGCACGTCGGGCGCCAGGCCCTCGAACGAGTCGGCCACCTCCCTTGATGCCAGCATCGAGACGGCCAGCACGATGAAGAACTCGGCGGCGTACCATATCCAGTTCGGGAACGACTCCCTCGGTATGTGGACGTTCGAGTGCACACCCATGGCCGGCACCCCCCGGGGCCGATTATTTATTGGTACGGCCCGCGCCGCCTGATGAGGGCCAGCGCCTCCTTCCTCTCGCCGGCCGCCTCGTAGGTCCCCCTGAACGCCGACGAGGAGACGGTCGCCCCGTTCCGCACCCCCCGCATCCTCATGCAGAGGTGCTCGGCGTCGGCCACCACGGCGACCCCGCGCACGCCCATCGAGAAGAGCTCGTCGGCGACCTCCTTGGTCAGCCTCTCCTGTATCTGGAGCCGCCTCGAGTACTTTTCGACCAGCCTGGCCAGCTTTGATATCCCAAAGACGCGCCCGTCCGGCGAGTACGCGATGTGGACGCTCCCGAAGAAGGGCAGCATGTGGTGCTCGCACATCGAGTAGAACCGGATGTCCCGCGCCACCACCGTGTCAGAGTCCTCCGAGAACTGGACCGAGAGCCCCGGGTCCGCCGTGTACCCGGAGAAGATCTCGCCGTACATGTCGGCGATGCGGCGCGGGGTGTCGCGGAGCCCCTCCCTCTCGGGGTCCTCCCCGATCTCGATTATCAGCTCGCGCACCAGCCTTCCCACGCGCTCCCTGTCCATGCGCCCCGGGCGTGCCGCCTTTATTTGAACCTAGGGGGCCCCGAGCATCTTGTGCATCTGCGGGATGACCCGCACGCCGGGGTACCTCGAGTGGACGGCGCCGTGCAGCCTCATCAGCAGGTCCATCGGGGGCGCCCCCTCCCCGTGGACGGGCTGGATCACGAACCCGGCAAGGTCCCGGCCCGCCGCCGTTAGCACCAGGTCGGCGATCCCCGCCACGTCGTCCTCGGAGGTGCCGGCCCCGACGACCACCTTTACGTAGGTGGTCCTGCCGGAGGCGACGGCGGCGCGGAGGCAGCCGGCCGCCTCGGCCGTCATCGCGTCGTGGCGCCCCGGTGGGGCGAACCCCGAGTCGCGCGTCTTGAACTCGATCTTTGCAATGTCGATGTGCGGCAGGACGTGCCGGAACCGGGCCTGGTCAAAGCAGGACGACTCGAGGTACGTGCGCGTGCCGCCCTCCTGCACGCCGCGCGCGAGCAGCGCGACGGCCTCGTGCTGGACCAGCGGGTCCCCGCCGGTAAAGTTCACCTTGTAGGTGCCCTCCTCAATGCTAGAGGAGATGAGCCCTGCGGCCTCGTCCATCCCGTACTCCGTCCCCGAGCCGGCCGGCAGCGAGCCGGGCGTGTCACAGTACGTGCAGCCGAACGGGCAGCCTGCCATCCTGACGAAGAGCGTCTTTGTGCCGCAGAGGATCCCCTCCCCCTCGACGGACGTGAACACCTCCGTTATCCTGGCCTTCATGGGGCGCGCGCCGCGCGACGCCGCTTATAAAGATCAGCGGAGCACGGGCTCCCTCGTGTAAAAGAGCCCCGATATGAAGAAGATGACCCCCAGTATGCCGATCGTGCTGCCTATCAGCTCCACCTGCGGGCGCAGGCTGTCGCCGACCGGCGCCAAGAGCCACGCCATCAGGGCCCCCACCACGATCATCGGGATCCCGACGCCGGCGGTGATCGCCCTTGATGCCATGGGGGCGCCGGCCCGGAAAAATGTATATGAAGTTTATGGGCCGAGCCCGGCCTTTATCGCCCGCATCTTGGCGGCCGCCTCGGCCAGCTTCTCCCTGGCCCCCTCGGCGTCGCCCGCCCCGGCGAGCCTCTTGGCCTCGGCAAGGTCGGCCCTTGCCGACTCGAGCATGCGGCGCAGCTCGGAGGCAGGGTCCTCGGCGGCAGGCTCGGCGGCGGGTGCGGCGTCCGGCCCGGCATCCGGCTCGGCGGCAGGCTCCATGTCAGGCTCTGCGCCGGCCGCCCCGGAATCCTCGACCGTCCATGACTCCGTCTGCTCGGCCTCGCCCGCCATCTCGTCGGCCTCGGCCGTCCCCGCCTGCTCCCCCTCCACCGCTTCGCCGGCCGCCTCGACGGACTCCGCCGGCGCCTTGTCCGCCTCGTCCCCGGGCGCGGGGGCGCCGCGCGGGATCCTCTCGTCGAGCCGCTCCACGTACCTTTCGGCGAACCGGAGCGAGCGCTCAAGGTCCAGCTCTGATATCTCGCCGCTCATCCGCGCGCGCATCGAGGCGATCTCGGACTTTGCCTCGTCGAGCGCCGCGAGCGCCTCCCGGTCCCGCCCCTCGGATATGAGGCCCTCGGCCCTCTCGAATATTGCATCGAGCGCGCCGAGATCGGCCGCCACCCCCTGCCTCGAGGCGGCCGCCCAGAGGCGCTCGGCGTGCGTCCTCATCCTCTCCAGCAGCGCGGCCGGGTCCCCAAGATCCGGCAGTCCGTCCGGTGCTCCCCCCGGCAGGCCGCCGGCCAGCCGCTTGAAGGCGCCCATCGCCGCCTCGAACGCCGCCTTTGCGGACTCGGCATCGCCGGCGTCGATCGCCGCGCGCAGCTCCTCGACCTGGCGCGAGCCCTCCTCAAAGATGTCCCTCTCTCCCGGGGTGGCCCCCTCCATGCCGGGCGCCAGCCTGTCCCGGAGGCGCTCTGCAAGCTGGAGCAGCGCCCCCGCGTCGCGGCCCCCGTGGCCCTCCCGCCACGCGCCGCGGAGCTCGGCGAGCGCCTCCTCGTGGCGGCCGTCGGCGGCGAGCGCCTCGGCCCGCTCGACGGCCCCGTCGCCGCCCGGAAGCCCCCTCGCCTTTTCGATCATCGCCTCGACCAGCGCGGCCCGCGCGTCATACTCCTCCCCGGAGGGGCCGGCAAAGGCGCCCATCGCCGCCTCGAACGCCGCCTTTGCGGACTCGGCATCGCCGGCATCGATCGCCGCGCGCAGCTCCTCGACCTGGCGCGAGCCCTCCTCAAAGATGTCCCTCTCCCCCGGGGTGGCGTCTGCCATCAGCGGCGCGAGCCGGTCGCGGGCCTCCTCGGCCTCTGAGAGAAAGAACCCCGGATCCGCGGCCGCGTGCCCGAGCGCCCCGAGCGCCAGCGCGATGGCGCAGGCCGCCGCCGCCGCCCTCATGCCGGGCCCTCCCTGATCCGGACCAGGTTCTGCTTGTCCTGCTTTGAGACCTCGATGACCCCCTGCCTCTCCAGCCGCCGCACCGCGCGCCACATGGTGGTCCTAGGCAGCAGGAACTTCTTCCTCAGCTCGCTCTCGAGCGCCTGCCCGCCGTTCTCCCGTATGTAGCCCAGTATCCGCGCGTCGTCCTCGCGGATCCCCCGGTCCTCCGGCGCCGCCGCCTGCGCGGCCGCCTGTCCCGCCGCAGGTACTTCAACCTCCGCCCGCGGGGCGGCACGCCTGGCCCGGATCCAGAGGGCCGCTGCCGCCGCGACTGCCGCTGCCGCGCCCGCCGCCAGGTACCCCGTCCCGGGCGCGGCCTGCTCTGGCGGCGCGGCGGGCGCCGCGCCGAGGATATAGTTGACCTCCGAGGCGCCAGCGCCGAGCCGCAGCAGCGTCCGCTCGTCCCGCAGGTCTATCCCGACCGGCACGTCGGACATGCCCACTATGATCGAGCCGGGCGGCATCAGGAGCGAGTAGGGGACATCCGAGTCGAGCAGGAACGTCCAGACGCGCCCCTCCTTTGACACCAGGCCGTGCGTGTCGTACTCGACCGTGGCAGACGAGTAGCCGAACGACGAGACGGCCGCCTCGTCCCCGTCCCTCTCCACCGACAGCAGGAACCCGTCGTCCCCGAACGCGGCCAGGTTGTCGGCCGACCCGCCCAGGACGGGGGCCCGCGCCTCGGGCTCGAGCGGGTCCGTCCCTATGGTGTCCGAGACGCGGGCCGACCCGTCCGAGTACAGCACGATGTCAAGGGACCTCTGCCCGGAGGCCGGCTGCACCAGCAGCACGGCGGCGATGAGCCCGGCGGCGGCCAGGTGGATTGCGCCCATCAGGGCCTCCCCGCCGGCCGTCCTTACAAAAAGCATTCCATCGGGGCCCATCAGTGCCTCAGCTCCATCGAGGCCACCATCTCCCGGAACTCGTTGAACTCGCGCCTAAAGTGGAGCCCGGCCTCCGTCACCAGGTACGCCCGCCTGTTCTTCTCCCGCCGGACCGCCACCAGGCCGGCCTCCTCGAGCCTGCCGCACTTTTCGACCACCGCGCAGTGCGAGATGTTGGCCCGGCGCGATATCTGCGAGACGTACGCGCCGCCCGTGCCGCGGTCGGCCGCCGCGTCGAGTATGTCCCCGAGTATCCCCATGCCGGACCTGTAGCCGTGCCTTGCCACGGGTACCCTAGGAACCCGGCGTTAAAGAGGAACCCCTTGGAACGGGCGCGGGACGGGGAGCCACGCCTGCCGGGGATCCTCCCCGGAACGGGCGCGGAACGGCCCGGCGCCAGCCCTTTAAAAGGGGGGAACGCCCCGCCCCGCCCGTGAATACCGAGACGTGCGCCTACTGCGGGGACGAGACGGACATGCCCTTCCAGTGCAACTATTGCAAGGACCAGTTCTGCCCCGACCACCGGCTGCCGGAGGAGCACAGGTGCGTCAAGCTCAGCCTGATCAGGGCCAGGAGGTTCGGGCAGCGGGGGGTCGTCCGGGACGGGGGCCGCGGCAGGCGCGGGCTCCTCGGGCGGATATTCGGAAGGCGTCAGTAGGGGGTCTTTTCCGGCGCTATGCGCGCGCGCCGCCCCTGGTACAGCAGGGCCACCCCGAGCGCCGCCATGACGAGCGCCGTGAGCGGAAAGTTCTGCGGCGCCTGCAGGATGAACATGTAGTGGATGGCGAACCCGAACGAGACGGCCGCCTGCGTCCAGAGCTTGGCCCACTTTGGGGCCCGGAGCGGCCTGCTTGCTATCTCGACCAGGAAGATGGCGGCGACCGGGTACATCGTGTACAGCAGAAAGTCGATCACGTCGACCCCGGTGTGCGACATGCTAGTCCTCCAGCCGTACCTCGGCGGCGGCGCCCTTTGAGATCAGCGCCCTTGCATTGTCGTACGGGACCGCGGCCACGTCCTCCTTCTCGAACGGGCCGTACCCGGCCATGTCGGCGCCCGTCATCTCGCCGACATCCTCGAGGAACCGCACCGTGACGAGCCGGCCCTTGCGGCGGCGCGAGAGCGCCTCGAGGTGCCGCGTCCTGCCGCTGCCGACGGCCGCGAGCACCGCCTGGATCCTCCCCTCCTCCTCGTCGTGCGCGTCCAGTATGAACCGCTCCTCGTCAAGCAGCCTCGAGTCGGGGCCGGCCCCGGCGCGCGCCTTTGCGAGCCGGGTGCTGAGCATCAGCGAGGCAAGCTCGCCGGCCATCCCGAGCTGCGCGTCCCTCACCTTGGCGGCGGTCCCGTCGTACTCCTGCTGGCGGAGGCCCCCCAAAAAGGACGCGAGCGCCCGGTAAAAGTCCGGCTCGAGCTCCGTCAGGTCCCCGCTCTCGGCCTCCCTCTGGACCCGGTGGTGCAGGGATGCCACGTCCATCTCCCCCTCCATGCCCAATCCTTAAATGATGGGGGTATTTGTGTTTGGGGTGCGGTGCCGTACAAGGTCAGCCACGGGAAGGCCATCCCGATATCATACTCGCCCGACGAGGTATTCTCGCAGATAAGCCACGAGAAGATAAGGTTCATCGACCTCCAGTTCACCGGCCTCACGGGGCACTTCCACCACACCACCATCTCGACTGACACCTTCACCCCCGAGCAGATGCGGGACGGCCTCCCAAAGCTTGACGGGTCCTCGATAGTGGGGTTCACCAGCATCGACGACTCGGACCTGATACTAAAGCCGGACCCCAACACGTTTGCCATAGTCCCCTGGATGACCGAGAACCTGACGGCGCGGCTCCTCTGCGACGTCTACTGGGGGGAGGGCCGGGGCCGCCTCTCCCGAGACCCGCGCGGGATAGCCCAAAAGGCCGAGGAGTACGTAAAGTCGCAGGGGTTCGATTACAGCACGTGGGGCCCCGAGGTCGAGTTCTTTGTATTTGACAGGGTCAACTGGGACGTCCTGACCCCGTACAAGGGGCAGTCGTACTCGATCGAGTCAAAGGAGGCGCCGTGGAGCCAGGAGGGCAACGGGTACCCGATGGGCCTGCAGGAGGGGTACTATCCGAGCACCCCGTCGGACACGCTCACCCCGTACAGGAACGAGTGCGTCAACGTGCTCAACAACAGCTTTGGCATACTCTGCGACAACCACCACCACGAGGTCGCCACCGCCGGCCAGTGCGAGATCGACATCAGGTACGACCAGCTCACCAACGCGGCCGACGCGGCCCAGTCGTACAAGTACGTGGTGAGGAACATTGCGAAAAAGTACGGCAAGGTGGCCACCATGATGCCAAAGCCGATAGCGATGGACTCGGGGTCCGGCATGCACGTGAACGTGAGCCTCTGGAAGGACGGCAACAACGCCTTTTACGACCCCGACGAGGAGCACGAGCTGAGCCAGACCGCCAGGTACTTTTGCGGCGGCATCGTCTCGCACGCAAGGGCCCTCTCTGCCATCTGCAACCCGACCACCAACTCGTACCACCGGCTCGTCCCCGGGTACGAGGCGCCCGCCTACATCGCGTGGAGCTCCGGCAACCGCTCTGCCATAGTGAGGGTCCCAAAGCACCTCCGGGGCAGGGAGTACGCCCACCTCAAGCGGCTCGAGTTCCGGGCGCCAGACCCCTCGTCGAACCCCTATCTGGTCTTTGCGGCCGTGACTGCCGCCGGCATGGACGGGATCAGGAAGAAGACGGACCCCGGCGACCAGGTCCGCGACGACATCTTCAAGATGTCAAAGGCCGACAGGAAGAAGCGGGGGATCGGGGTGCTCCCAAAGAGCCTCGGCGAGGCGCTCGACGAGCTCGAGTCGGACCGCAAGTTCCTCTCCCCCATATACACGGCCGACGTCATAGACAAGATAATAGAGCTCGAGAGGCGGGACCAGCGCGAGATAGCCATCAGGCCGCACCCGCACGAGTTCTACCTCTACTTTGACGTCTAGATGACCCTGCCGGTCAGTATGAAGACGGCCAGGAGGGCGAGCGCCAGTATCCCGAGGCCCGCGCCCAGCAGGATCCCGCGCCGCTTGGCCGAGACGGCCGCCCTGTACACGAGGATCCCGCCGCCGAGGCCCATGAGCAGGACGAGTATCCCGGTTATCGCCTGGTCGAAGAAGCGGTCGTTGTTCAGTATCGGGTAGAATATCGCCGAGAGGAGCGCAAAGAACACCACGATGTACGAGTACTTGAAGCCGGATGCCGCGAGCCACGCGATGTTGATGTGCATGCCGGCCTACATGCCGGGCATGCCGCCCATCCCGGGCATGCCACCCATTCCCCCCATGCCGGGCATGCCGCCCATCCCGCCGTCCTCGCCGCCGGGCGGCCCGCCGCCGCCGGCCGACTTTTGGGTGGCGATCACGTCGTCGATGCGCAGTATCATGCAGGCCGCCTCGGTCGCCGACGAGGCGACCTGGAGCTTTACTGCCAGCGGCTCGATGACATCACCCGTCTTCATGTTGGATATCTTTCCCTTCATCACGTCGATGCCGGTCCACTTTTCGCCCTTTATCTGCCGGGATCGCAGCTGCGTGATGGTGTCAATGGGGTCCATCCCGGCGTTCTCGGCAAGCGTGAGCGGGATCGTCTCGAGCGCGTCGGCGAACTTTTCGGCGGCAAGCTGCTCCCTGCCCTCGAGCGACTTTGCCCACGTCCTCAGCTTGGAGGCCGCGTACGTCTCTGGCGCCCCGCCGCCTGCGACCACCTGGGGCTTTTCGATCACGTCCTTTACCACCATCAGCGCGTCGTGGACCGAGCGCTCGGCCTCGTCGACGACCCTCTGCGAGCCGCCGCGAAGCAGCACCGTGACCGACTTTGGGTGCCTGCACCCCTCGACAAAGACCCACTTGTCCTCCTCGATCTTCCTCTCCTCGACCACCTCGGCGCTCCCGAGGTCCTTCTCGAAGAGGTCGTCAAGGTTCGTCACGATGCGCGCGCCAGTCGCCCTTGCCAGCTTTGCAAGGTCGCTCTCCTTTATCCGCCTGACCGCGACCACGCCGGCCTTTGCAAGGTAGTGCTGCGCCATGTCGTCGACCCCCTTTTGGCAGAGGACGACGTTGGCGCCCGACCCTATCACCTTGTCCACCATCGTCTTTAGCATCCGGTTCTCCTCGTCGAGGAACGACTTTAGCTGCTGCGGGTTCGAGATGTTGATCTTGGCGTCGGTCTCGGTCTTGCTTATCTCGAGGGCCGTGTTGATGAGCGCTATCCGGGCGCCCTCGATGCGCCTCGGCATGCCGCCGTGCACGATCTCCTTGTCAAGGACGATCCCCTTGATCACCATCGAGTCCTTTATCGAGCCGCCGGCCTTTTTCTCCACCTTTATGTCGTCAATGTCCACCATGCGCGAGTCGCCGTCGGCCTCCGAGACGGACGTGACTGCCTTTACCACCATCTCGGCCAGCTGGGCGGAGTCCTTCCTGACCAGCTTTGTCTGCATCGAGGTCCTGGCCACCTTTGTGAGGACCGACTTGTCGCCGGCCTCCACCTTTTCGGCTATATCCTCGAGGAACTTGCGCGCCTTGCGGCCGGCCTTCCTGTACCCGTCCACTACGATCGTGGGGTGCACGTTCTGGTCTATGAGGGACTCGGCCTGCTCCAGCAGGGCGCCTGCCAGCACCACGGCCGAGGTGGTGCCGTCGCCGACCTCGTTGTCGGTCGTCTTTGATATCTCGACGAGCATCTTTGCGGCCGGGTGCTGCACGTCGATCTCCTTGAGGATGGTCGCCCCGTCGTTGGTGATCGTCACGTCGCCGAGCGAGTCGACCAGCATCTTGTCCATCCCCCTCGGGCCCAGGCTCGTATGTATTATCTCGGCGATTATCTTGGCGGCAGCGACGTTGTTCTTCTGGGCCTCGCGCCCCTTGGTCTCGGTGCCGCCCTCCTTGAGGAGCACGACGGGCATCGTCCCCTTCGAGGTCGCCTGCATTGCCATGGCGCCGCACCTGAAAAATCCCTTTTTATACCTTGCAGATCACGGCCCGGCGTGGTTTTTAAGCGGGGGCCGCGGCCCGGCCCCGTGCGGCCCAGGGAGTCATACAGGAGGGTCTTTGCCAGCCTCAAGAGGCACCACAAGTGGTTCTCCGAGTCGATCCCGCTGATAGCCAGCGAGAACATCCCGAGCCCGGCGGTCCGCGAGGCCGTCGCCTCGGACTTTGGGAACAGGTACGCCGAGGGGTGGCCCGGCGAGCGGGTCTACGCGGGGTGCACGTACATCGACGAGGTGGAGGAGGAGTGCATGGCGCTCGCAAGGAGGCTCTTCAAGGCGGGGTTCGCCGACGTGCGCCCCATATCCGGGGTGGTGGCCAACCTGGCCGTATACTCGGCGTTCTCGGACCCCGGGGACGTCATGGTGGCCCCCTCGATCCCGGCCGGCGGCCACATATCGCACGGCAAGAAGGAGCACTCCGGGACGGCGGGGCTGGTGCACGGGCTCGACGTCGAGTTCTACCCGTTTGACGCCGAGGAGATGTCGATCGACGTGGACAAGACAAGGAAGAAGGTCGACGCCCTGGCAAAGGAGGGGCGCGCGCCCAGGATCGCGATGCTCGGCGGATCGCTCTTCCTCTTCCCGCACCCCGTAAGGGAGCTGGCGCCCTTCCTAAAGGGGCACGGCGCGCACGTCAACTATGACGCGGCGCACGTGGCGGGGCTGGTGGCGGGCGGGCTCTTCCAGAGGCCGCTGGCGGAGGGCGCCGACACGATGACGCTGAGCACGCACAAGACGCTCTTCGGGCCGCAGGGGGGGCTGGTCCTCGGATCAAAGGAGCACGCAGAGCCGCTCAAAAAGGCCACGTTCCCGGGGCTCACCAGCAGCCACCACGTCAACAACATGGCGGCAAAGGCGGTCGCGTTCGCAGAGGCGCTCGAGTTCGGGAAAAAGTACGCCGCCAAGGTCGTCTCAAACGCAAGGACGCTCGCGGGGGCGCTCGCGTCCGAGGGGTTCAGGGTGCTCGGGGAGCGGCGCGGGTACACGGAGTCGCACCAGGTCGCAGTCGACGTCACCCGGATCTCCGACGGGGGCAGCATCGAGGCGCAGCTCGAAAAGGCCAACATCATCGTGAACAGGCAGCTGATCCCCGGCGACATACGCGCCGGCAGGAACTATCTGCGCCCCGGCGGCATACGGCTTGGCGTCTCGGAGGTGACGAGGCTCGGCATGGGCGCAGGCGAGATGAGGGAGATAGCATCGCTCATCTGGGGGGTGGCCGCCGGCGGCATGGATCCGGCGCGCGCCGCCAGGAGGGCCAGGGAGATGAGGAAGGGGTTCCAGAGGGCCCGCTTCTGCTTTGAGGGGTCGCGTGGCGCCTACGAGTACGTCAGGATGCGCTAATAGTCGGTCAGGAGGGCCTGGCTGCCGGAGCTCTTGCCAAATACGAGGTCTATCTCGTCCGCAAGGGCGCCTATGCGGCCCCGCTGGTACCTGCCCACGTCGAACCTGTCCACGAGCGTCTCTGCCAGGTGGAGGTACTTTTCGACCGACGGGCGCGTGATGGTCGGCTTTAGGGGGATCTTGCACTTTGGGCAGTCCCCCGACAGGGTTATGCGCCTGTGCGTGGTGTTGCACCTGGTGCAGCGGAACTTTTGCCTCGCGAACGAGCGGAGGTTGCCCATGATGTCGGGGACCAGGTGCGTCGAGATCACGTTCGAGACGATCTCCGAGGCGTCGACGGCCCGGATCATCTCGGCGTTCCGTATCTGCATGTCGCACTTGTCGAGCATCGAGTCGAGCGTCGCATAGGCGCTGCGCGCCCGGGCAGGCACGATCGAGGACGTCCCGTGGGTGCAGTGGTACCCCTCGAACGCCCCCTCGGTGTCGAGGCGGGACCGCGAGAGCTCGACGGACCCGACGTCGGACGCCTTTGGCGAGTCCATCGTGGACCTGAAGAACTCGAGCGGGAGGGACTCGGCCACCTCGAGGTTGTGCGCCTGCGGCTGCGACTCGTGCGGCAGCACCAGCGGCTGCACTATCAGGGGGGCGTCCATCAGCCCCCCTATGCGGTCAGAGAGGAAGCCCCTTGAAAAGTTGAGCAGCGAGTCGGCAAGCAGCATCAGCGAGTCGGCGTCGCCGTCGGCGTCGCGCCTCTTTGCCGAGTGCCAGTTGGGGGTCCCAAAGCAGACCTGCGTCTTTGCGTACCCGATTATCCGCCCCACGATCCCGACGGACGTGTGGGGGGCCAGCCCGACCACGAGGTGCCCCACCAGGTCCTCGGGCCTGGTGGCGCCGTAGAACGGCTTCCTTCCGTACAGGTTTACCAGCAGATAGTCGACATACTTTGCCGCCTCGACAAGGTACATGCCGGTATCAAGCGGGATCACGACATCCTGCATCATCAGCTCGGCCTCCTGCGAGGGGTCCTCGAGCGGCTCGCCACGCGCGTCGTGCGTGTACCCGAGCTCGCGCAGCCTGGCCACGGGGGTGCCTATCCAGGCGGGGCGGAACTGGGTGAGCGGCGAGTTGGTCGCGTCGAACCGGACCGTCCCGTCCTTGAAGGTCGTCAGGCCGTACTTTTGCCTCGCCAGCCCCTTCTCGAGCGGTTCCGCGGCCCTGTCCTGCCCTATCAGCTCGCCGACCCCCTTGAAGGGGTCCCTGGCGCGGGCGCGCGCCCTTTCCTGGGCGCGCGCAAGCTCCTCCCGGAGCGGGAAGGGCCTCCTCGAGTGGGCCGTCGTCCTGCGCCCGCACTTTGCGCACTCGGGGCCGCCTGCCGGGCCGCAGTCGCGGCACGTCCTCCGGACGGACGTCGTGCCGCCGCACCGGGGGCATGAGACGGCAAGCGCGGTGGCGCCGCACGCGTCACAGTACCTGTCCTGGATCGTCGCCTCGAACCCGGCCGCCCTTGAGGCCTTTATGATATCCTTGGTGGATCCGCCCCTCTCCCCCACCGGGAAGATGGCGTGCGCTGGCGGCCGCATCGAGCGCGGGGCGGCCTTTTCGGGCCTCCCGACGCGGACGCCGACGGAGGTGGACCACTTTGGACGGATAGTGATCCCCGACGCGGAGACGGCCTCATGTACGGGGCCGTCCGGCATGTCGCCGGCGAGCAGCGCCCGCAGCACGAGCGCCTCGTCCCCCTCGACGAGGGCCCCGGACCCGCGCGCCCTGTGCGGGACGCCGAGCTTTTCGAGCGCCTCCTTTGCCCGCCCCCCGTACTCGAGGGACCCGTCCGGCCCGTCCCCGGCGCCCAGCAGAGACTCGAGGTCCTCGCGCGTGATCACGTCCCAAAAGTAGAGGTGGCGCGGGTGCAGCGGGACGCCGGTCCTCCGGGCGTGGGCGAGCGCCTCGGCGGCGCCCGGGTCCCGGGGCAGGAGGTCGCCGGGGCAGGAGGCGCGCGCCTCGGCCTCCCAGAACTCCTCGACGAACCCCGACGGGACCAGCCTGGCGTTGTTCTCCACAAAGTCCCCCACGGAGACCAGCACGTCCCCAAGGTACAGGATCTCCTCGATCCTGCCGCGCAGCTCCCGCGCATGGGCGACGTCCCGGACGCGCACCACGTCGCCCCCCTTGAGGCGGACGGTCGGCGTCTCGATCGAGTCGACGAAGGCGACGGTCGCCCCCTTGCCGGGCATGTCCGTCTTTATCTGGGTGCCGACGGTGACCGTGTGGTCGAGGATCTCGGCGGCCGCCGGGTGGAGGCCGGCCGCGGCGAACCCGGTGTTGCAGGCGCGGCCGTACCGGAGGCGGAAGCCGCCGGGCCTCTTTGGTATCGAGAGGACGGACCGGCCCGCTATCACCTCGCTCATCCTCTTGGCGGCCGCGTCCTCGCGGTCGTCCCCCGTCTGGACGGCCCCGCGCAGGTCGGCCAGCCACCCCCACCCCTCCATCTTGTAGAGCTCGATCCTCTTGAGGAGCTTCTTTGACCTGCCTATCAGGCCGTCGTTGAGGACGCGGAGGGCGCCGCCCCTGACGCGGTCCGTCTTTATCCGGGCCATCCCCTTGTGGTTGACGACCTCAAAGGGGTCGGTGTCCACCCCGTCCAGCTCGACTGGGAGGTTCGATATGACGCGCTCGATGTCCTCGTCCAGTATGTGGAACTGGAACGCCGACTCCCTCTCGTAGATGCGCAGCTCCTCGACGAACCGGCCCGTCTCGTCGTCAAAGCAGTCGGCCTGGTACCTGTCGAGCCCGGCCGCCCTCCTGACGTGGTCCGCTATCAGCATGGTGACTGCCGACTCTGTGCCCCCCGCCGACCTCATCGGGCCCGCTATCGAGACGGAGAGGTATTTCGTCCCGTCCCGGTTCTCCTTTATGCAGACCTCGCTTATCCCCTGCAGGGGGGCTATGGTGACCCCCTCGGTGACGACTGCCAGCCCCACCCGGACTGCCAGGTCCAGCCGCTCCTCGAGCGGGGTGTCGGGCTCGGAGTGCTCGCCGAGGGCTATCTCCCTTGCCAGGGTGAGGGCGGAGAGCTCCTTGCCGTTGACGGCCAGCAGGTCCCGGAGGTGGTCGGTTATGTCGATGTCGTGCATCTTGGAGACGCGATCGGCCAGATCAAAGACGATCTTGGGCTCCACCTCGGCGGATCCGTCGGCCAGGGTGGCCTTGGCGGCCGAGGCCGCCTCGTGGGCCTTGAAGGTGTCCTCGGCCAGCCCCTCATAGTACGTGCGGTAGCGGGCGGGCATGGGGGTACCCTCCAGGTGGCACAGCTCAGGCACGCCGGCGCCGCCCGGGTGCCCGCTTATTGATCTTGGGGCGCGCGCCGCGCGCCGCGCGGACGATGGGGCCCAGCCTGCCGGCCCCGCCAGCCTCGAGCAGGGTGCCCACGACGACCGCGTCGGCGCCGGCCTCTGCCGCCGCCCTGGCTGCCCGGGCGTCCCGGATCCCGCCCCCAACTATGAGAAAGCCGTCGGTGGCGGCCCGGACGGCCCTTATCATCCCGGGGGGGACGGCCTTTTTGGCCCCGGAGCCGGCCTCGAGGTAGACGAACCTCATCCCCATGAAGCGGGCGGCGAGCGCGTATGCTGCGGCGATCTGGGGCTTTTCGTGCGGGATGCCGCGCGCGGAGCCGACGAACCACGCGGACGTCCCCTCGCCCACCACCAGGTACGCGGTGGGGAGCGGCTCGAGGCCGAGGCGCAGCACGTTGGGGGCCCCGAGCGCCTGCGCCTGGGAGATAAAGTAGGGGTTCTCCGAGTTCAAGAGCGAGCTAAAGAGGATCGCGTCGGCGCCGGGGACGACGCCGGTCACGTTGCCCGGAAAGAGGATCACGGGGATGCCGGCGGCCTTCTTTACGTCCCTTACGACGCGGGCCATCCCGAACTGGTCGGTTGCAGACGAGCCGCCGACCAGGATGGCAGAGGCGCCCGCGCGCTCTGCCGCAAGGGCAAGCTCGACGGGCTCGGAGGGCCGCGAGGGCTCGGAGTCGATCAGCGCAAAGAGCAGCGCGCCCCCGCGCCGCTCCCTCTTGAGAAGTTCCTCGACCCTGCCGGCGGCCACGGCGGTGGCCCCGGGGGCACCGCTTTAAAGTTTAATTGGGCGCGGTAATACAGGGTTGTATAGCTATGGAGGGGGAGGGAAAGCCAAGATTTAACGAGGTGATCAGTGATATCATAGAGAAATCACTGTTTACAGAGCGTCAGATTGAAATTATTTTAAACAAGAGGGGCATTCGAAAAGGCTCGTTCCGGATATCCCGGGGTGCGTATTACAGGCAGGTGGCCCAGTCCAGGGAGAAGACGGTCTCGTTCCTGTACTCGCTGGTGCTTTTGAGGGGGCTGGGCGTGCTGGAGGACGGTGATATTGACGTGATGGACAGGCTCTCCGAACAGATCCGTGTGATAAACGAGGGTGATATATTCCCCGAGCACGTGGATGATGTGATGCGCAGGCTGGACGAGTTCGTCCGCGACGCCTGCAGGATGTGATTACGGCGTGCCGGGGACGTGATGGCGCCTCCCGCCGGGACGTGACTCTTTGTGTGAGATTGTTGCGTGAGGTGTGAAACAAAGTTGTTCGCTCTTGATATATCACACCGGGTGGAGGGGGTGGTGATGGAGATAGTGATCCCCGACCTGGTGGTGTGGTCGGCCCTGGCGTTCGTCGGGGGCGCCGCCGGGATGTACCTCGTCTTCAGGCTGAGGCCGCAGGGCAGGGGCGGGGCAGGCGTGGATCCGGGGCAGATGGAGTACATTGAGAGGGAGATGGCACGCATGATGATACGGATCGACGCGATGGAGATCGAGGGCATGGCGCCAGAGGCGCCGCCGGGCGTGCCTGCACCGGTGGCTCCGGCGGTGGAGCCGGCGCCGGAGGCGCCAAGGCGGGCGGCGCCAGAGCCTGTCATCGTACGCCAGAGCACGGTCGAGTCCGTGTTGCAGGCCGTCACAACCGGCACAAAGACGTCACGTGATATTGAAATCACACTGGGGAAGAGCAGGGAGCATACATCACGCCTGATGAACAACCTCTACAGGGACGGGCTGTTGGAGAGGAACAAGCAGTCAAAGCCGTACAGGTACTCGATCACGGAGAAGGGCCGGGCTAGGCTGAACGCCGGGGTCCTGGGCGCCGTCGCCGCATAGGGGTGGATCGTGGTACTACCACATCATGGGTAGGTTTTGTTATATTTTATTGATTATGGAAATTATTAAATTTGGAATATAATACCGGGGGAGGCATGGTAGAGGTACTTGTAAAGATCACGTCGGCGGGCACCATCACCATCCCGAGGCAGTTCAGGCAGCACATGGACGTCCAAAAGGGGGGGTATGTCAGGGTGTCTCTGGACGGGGATCGCCTGGTCGTGAGAAAGGCCGTAATCCTATGACCGGTTGACCGGTGCAGGAATTACGGTATACGTCCATTCCTTGCCTGTTTTTACCCTGTTTACCATCCCTTTTGACGAAAATCGTGCCAGATATGTCGATATCATTGCAGGTTGTATGGGGCCGAACTCGTCCTCGAACTTTTCCAGCACGTTTGAGGAGGTGAACCGGCCCATCGGGAAGAACCTGTCCACTATATGCCATATCTTTGAGGATATGGTGGCCGGCTCCCTCGCCCCGGCCTCCTCCTCGATGTTCAGCAGGTCCATCATATCCAGCACCTGCTTTACCTTTTCAGAGGCAAGGTCCCCCTCCATCTTGAACGAGTAGGTGGTCCCGCTCGCGTCCTGGGCGTCTATCTTGATGCTCTTTCTGGCCATCTTGGGATCTGAGGGGTATGGGGGCCAATAGTTTAACAGATCCCGGGATGGGTGTTAACATCTAGGGTTGTTAATATTGACCCAATGGGGCGTGCCTGCACCGATATCAGGTCCTAACAGGCGATCCGGAGGGGGCCACCCTCCGGAGGGGGTTTTCACGCCTAGAGTGGAAATAAAGGGGTCAAAATGGCCTTTTTAACACTGTTAGGAGGCAGGTTCACGCCTAGAGTGGAAATAAAGGGGTCAAAATGGCCTCCTCTGGACCCCAGATTCACACCAAGTTAACAGACCCAGACACCTCTATTTCCACTCTCTATTCTTAAATTTTTTTTTTCAGAGTGAAAATAATTGATTATAACGGCAAACTAAAGCTGCCAAGCCTTCTAAACACGACGCAGGATACGTCTGGTATTGGTCTGGGCGAGTGGAAACGGGGGTGTGTGGGACGCCTGACCCGGTCGACGAGCTGCTTGATGCTGCGGAGAGGGGTACCTCGATACTGGCAGACAGGAGCGTCCTGCACTTTAGCCACATGCCGGAGAGCATACCCCACCGGGAGAAGGAGCAGAAGAAGGTGACCCAGTCCCTGCTGCCGATCCTAAAACACTCAAAGCCCTCGAACCTGCTCGTCTACGGCAAGCCGGGCACCGGCAAGACCCTCGTCGTAAAGAAGGTGATCTCAAAGATCCGGCAGCGGGTCGAAAAGTCAGAGTACCCCGTAAAACTCGTCTACGTGAACGCAAAGAACGACTCGACCACCACCGGCCTGCTGGTGAGCGCCGGCAGGCAGATCGGGCTTGACGAGGGCGCCCTGCCGACCACCGGCCTCTCGACCGGCGAGGTCTTCAAGAGGATCCTGGCATCCATCATAAAGGGCGGCCACAACGTGGTGCTGGTCATAGACGAGATAGACTATCTTGCCCAGCTCATACTAAAGACGCACAAGGACACCCTCTACCAGCTCACGAGGGCCAACGACCAGCTGGACAGCGGCTCGCTCACCCTGGTGGGCATATCAAACGATCTCAAGTTCAAGGAGCTGCTCGACGCCCGGGTCCTGAGCAGCCTGAGCGAGGAGGAGGTGGTCTTCCTGAGTTATGACGTGGCCCAGCTGACCAGGATACTGGAGGAGCGGGTGGGCGCCGCGTTCGTCCCGGGGGCCGTCGAGGAGTCGGCGCTCTCGCTGTGCGCCGCCATGGCGGCCAAGATACACGGCGATGCCAGGCGGGCCATCGACCTCGTCCGCGTGGCCGGCGAGATAGCAGAGCGCGAGCAGGCACCCAGGGTCACCGACGCGCACGTCCGGGAGGCGGCCGTCAAGATAGAGGAGAACAAGGAGGAGGCCGTACTCCGCTCCTACCCGCTGCACGAGAAGATGGTGATACTGGCAGTGGCCGACTCTGGCGGCACATCCACTGGGGGCATATACGCCGCCTACAAGAAGCTCTGCAACGAGACGGCCCAGGACCCCCTCACCCAGAGGAGGGTCACGCAGATGCTCAACGAGGCCGAGGCGTCGGGGCTGGTCGACGGCCAGATAGTCCACCAGGGGATGCACGGCAGGACCAAAAAGTACAGGATTACCGTGCCCGGCCAGATGATCAAAAAGGCGTTCGGGGACGACTCAGTACTGAAGGATCTCGTCTGAGTTGCCGCCAAAGTCCTTTAGCAGGAACTTGAACGTCTTTAGGTTCAGCAGGACGGCGATCCCGGGGTTGGGCACCATCCCGACGCTGGCCTGGAAGGGCGTCTGCCTCTGCCAGGACCCAGAGTTGACAAGGGACGCCCCCCGGTAGGCGCCCAGCTCCATCTTGTGGACGTGCCCCACGTGGAAGACGTCCGGCACGCCCTCGAGCACCAGCAGGTCCTCCGGGCCCGGCGCCACCGGGGTCTGGCCCCCGTACGTGGGGCAGACGTGCCGGGCGCGGAGCAGGAGCCTCATCGCGCCGACCGGCGAGTCATAGCTGAGCCCCGGGGTCGTCTTTACGATATCATCGATGCTCTGCCCGTGGAACATGGCGACCCTCACCCCGTTCAGCGAGACGGTGGCGGGGTTGCCCACCATCACGACGTTCTCCCTCTCCCACAGCCCCCCGGCGTACTTTCTTGGTATGGCCGGCTGGGGGAGGGCCCTCCTGCCGGGGTCGTGGTTGCCGGGCGCCACCACTATCCTGACGTGGGAGGGGATCCCGCCAAGCAGCTCGTCGGCCCTTGCAAGCTGCTCCTCCGCGGTCTGCTGCTCCAGCTCCCTGTCCTGGCCCGGATAGATGCCGACCCCGTCGACGACGTCGCCGCACACGAGGACGAACCTGACGCGCCTGGCGACGGGATCGGGGCCCGACAGCCACGAGACGAACTCTGAGAACTCCTCCTCCATAAAGTACCTGCTCCCCACGTGCAGGTCCGAGAGGAAGACGGCATACTCCTCGGTGGACGACCTCCTCCCCTGCTCGTTCGGAACCTCGGGCAGGACGATCTCCTGTATGACCCCGCCGCGCTGCCCCGGCGTGACCCTTGCCATCACCACCTGGTCGACGAGCAGCGAGCCGGCCGCCTCCATCGGCCCCCCCTCAAAGACGGCCCCCTCGATGGTCCCGGACGGGTCCTCGAGGCCTATCCGGGCGATCTTCTTGTCGGCCGACTTTGAGGACACCAGCCCGCAGACGTACCCCTCCTCCTTGAGGTTCCCTATCTGCCGGAGCTTGGCAGCCTCCGGGCGCGCCGAGATTATCCTGCGGAGCTTTTCATACCTGCTTGCGAACAGGTCCCTGAACGAGCCGCCCCCCGCCAGGACCGCCGGGGTGGGGTCAAAGAGCACCCCGAGGTCGGCGCGAGGCGGCTCGCCGCCCCCCAGCCCGAGGCCCTCCTCCAGGTCCCCGACCAGTATCTGGAAGACGCCCCCGCGCGACTTTGAGCGGACCGCCTCCTTTACCGCCCTGGCGGCCGCGTCCACGTCGATCTCCTGCAGCATCCTGAACGCGTCCGGGTGTATCTGGAAGCCCCGGGAGAGCGCATAGTCAAGGGCCGCCGTCAGCCTCCTGTCCACGCGGCGCGGGCCCGCGCCGCTTAACTTAAACCAAGCCGCGGCGCGCCTAGCCGCGCTCCCACTGCCACCTATAGTTGGCGTACGAGTCGGGGCGGTGGCTCCCGAGCACCGCGACGCACATGTCGGAGAACTCCATCCCCTCGAGGTCCCGGACGGTGCCGTCAAAGCGCGACTCTGACTCTGTGGTGAGGCGCTCAAAGACGGACGCCCGCACCGAGGACGTCTCAAGGCCCCCCTCCCTCAGGTACCTGGCCGCGTCCGACGGCATGAACTGGAGGTCCGGCCTTGACGGCCACGGCCTCGGCACCAGAAAGACGCAGAGCCCGGCCGAGAGGGCGTCCCTCATCTCCTCCTTCTTCCCCTCTATGGGGCCCGTGACGTGCATGGTGATGACGCGGGACTTGTCAAGCGGGATCCGCGTCCGGGCGGCGGCCACCTGGACGGCGCTGATCCCCGGCACCAGCTCGACCTCGCCGAATATCTCCGTGAGCCTGTCGACAACCTCGGACTCTGAAAAGCTCACGTCCCCCGTGAACGGCACGGCCAGCGACCTCTCCCCCAGCGGCAGGACGGACCGGTACGCCTCCTCCTGGGTCGACATGTTCACCTCGCGCACGTCCTTGCCGGCAGTAAGGTGCGCGACGGTGGCAAGCGTGTACGAGTGGCCGATTATGACATCCGAGGCCGAGATTGCGCGCGCCGCCTCCTCCGTGACGCACCCCGGCGCGCCCGGCCCGACGCCGACCGCAAAGACCCTACCTGCCACTCCTCTCCCTCACGTATCTGACAAAGGGCCGCCAGTCCACCTTCATGTACTTTGTGGGCTCCTTGACGGGGTACTTGACCCAGTCCTGCGCGACAGAGTACCTGTACCTCTCGCGCCTGCCCCCGGCCTCGTACTCGAGGTGCAGGACGCTGCCCCACGCGGCGTCCTCGGAGCCGACGTCAAGTATGTCGTGCAGCGGCACGTCGACGTTCTTTGGGTTCCCAAGGTCCTCTGCCAGCTCCCTCTCGCCGTACCCGTCATGCCGGATCATCGTGTCGCGGGACCGGAGGAACCCAAGCACCTGCCTCTGGGTCACGGCGTTCCACCAGTTTATCTTGGCAGACGTCTTGTGGACGAACGCCAGGCGCCTGTCCGTCAGCAGCAGCATCCCCTCGCGCCCCCCCAGCGAGAGGAGCTTTCTTGACTCGCGCCAGACGGAGACCACGTGCGCCTGGATCCGCTCCCCCTCGTGCATGGGGGGCGCGGCCCGTCCTCGGGCTAAAAACCGATCCGGTTGGCTTTTTAAGCGGGCCCGCCGGGGCCCGCCCATGCTCTGGCTGGTACCCGTGCTGCTGGCGGCGGGCCTGGTGGGCGCCGCCCACGCCGAGGAGCGCCTGGCAGTCATCCAGACCTCCCAGGGGGAGATCGCCATCGAGTTCTTTGCCGGCGACGCGCCCAACCACGTGGCAAACTTTGTCGGGCTGGCAGAGTCGGGCTTTTACGACGGGACGCTCTTCCACAGGATAATACCGGGGTTCATGATACAGGGGGGCGACCCGAACACGAGGTCCGGCGACCCGTCCACGTGGGGGACGGGGGGCCCCGACCAGATGGTCGGCGCCGAGTTCAACTCGATAAAGCACGCAAGGGGGATCGTCTCGATGGCAAGGTCGGCCGACCCCGACAGCGCCGGGTCGCAGTTCTTCATCGTGCACGCGGACTCGAACTTTCTTGACGGCCAGTACACGGCGTTCGGCAGGGTCGTGACGGCCGGCGGGCTTGAGACGCTCGACAGGATCGCGGCACTTGAGACCGCCGTGCAGGACCGGCCGGCCGAGCCGGGGATGGCCGGCCTTGAGCGGATCACGCTGGTGGAGCGCTCGTCGGTCATGGGCCTGCTGGACCTTGGCGAGCCGGACCGCGACCCGTCGGTGGTGCGCGTCGAGCCGGTCGGCGACAGGTACGAGAACCCGGAGCTCGGCGTCTCGTTCACGGCGCCGGATCTGTGGACGTTCGTGACGCCGCGCGGGGGGCCGGCGCCGCCCGTGGCGGGCCTGATAGGGCCGCTGGTGGGAACCATCGAGCCGAACATCAGCCTGCACGTGGAGGCACACCAGAGGACGTTCGAGGAGCTGGTGGCCTCCCGGGACGCGCTCGAGGAGCAGTACGTGGCAAACGGGTTTGAGATAATATCTAGGGAGCGCGGCATGCTCGGCGGGCTCCCGACGTACGAGCTCAGCGCGGAGGGGACCATCACGGGCGGCCCGCAGTCGATCGACCTGAGGACGACCGAGCTGGCCGTATACACGGAGGCGCGCGCCTACCTGTTCACGTACGTCAACGACGTCGGGTCGTACGACGAGCAGCGCCCCTCGTTCGAGGAGCTGCTCGGCACGGTCGAGATCGACGGCGGCATGGCGGGGGCCGGCGGCGCGGAGCTTGGATCGGAGACCGGATCAGAGCCCGTTACCGAGGACGCCCCGGCGGACGCCCCGGCCGGCGGCGGCTGCCTCATAGCGACTGCCGCCTACGGGTCGGAGCTGGCGCCCCAGGTGCAAAAGCTGCGCGAGCTGAGGGACGGCGCCGTCATGCAGACGGGGTCCGGCGCCGCGTTCATGGGGTGGTTCAACGATATCTATTACTCGTTCTCGCCGGCAGTCGCCGACCTGCAGCGCGAGCACCCGGCCCTCCGGGACGCGGTCCGGGCCGCGATAACGCCGATGATAGCGACGCTCTCGCTGCTCGAGGGGGCCGGGATCAGCTCTGACGCCGAGATGATCACGTACGGGACGGCCCTGCTGCTGCTCAACGCGGGCATCTACGCGGGGGCGCCGGCCGCCGCCGCGCTCGGCGCAAGGCGCCTTACCAGAGGCCGTCTATCTCGTCGAGCATCCGGTACTCCTTCTCGACCTGGCGCCTCGGCATCCTGAGCCGCGCGATGTCCCTGCCGAAGAAGAGCCCGATCCCCCAGTCCAGCATCACCCGGATCCGCCGCTCAAGCGACGGCATCTTTGAGAGGTAGACGCTCCTCCAGATCACCCACGCCCAGAACCCCGATATGTTGGCGCCAAGGACGGTGGCGATCCCGGCCCTCTTGCCGATCACCGCCATCTGCCCCCTGCTCCTGTACGAGAACTCCTCCTGCGCCCCGCCGCGGACGAGCGCCACGAGGTTGCGCGCCGCCGTCCCCGCCTGCGCGATCGCCACCTGCGCCGTCGGCGGGTGGGGGCGGCCCGTCGCGGGATCCGTGCACGCGGCGCAGTCCCCCACCGCAAAGACGCCGGGGAACCCCGGCACCCCGAGGTTCCCGTCCACCACGATGCGCCCCCGCTCGGTGGCAAAGAGCGACCTCTTGATGGTGTTGACCGGCGTGACACCGGCCGTCCAGACAAGCGTCCTTGAGCGCACGCCGCGCTCCTCGCCCGTGATCCTCACCTCGCTCCCGTCGAACCCGGCCACGGCGGCGCCGGTCCTTATCTTGATGCCGCGCCCCTCCATCTGCCTCCTCGCGAACTCGGCCAGGCCCGGCTCGAAGGCCGGCAGTATCGAGGCGGCCGCCTCGAGCACCACCACGCGGATGTCCTCCCTGCGCACGCTCGGATAGTGCGAGCTGGCATCGAGCAGAAAGTCGAGCATCTCGCCGGCCGTCTCGACGCCGGCAAAGCCGCCGCCCGCGACCACGAAGCAGAGCAGCTCGGCCCTCGCCCCGGGGTCGTTCTCGGCCTCCTCGAGCATGTCTATGGCGCGGTTCCTGAGCGCGACGGCGTCGCTGAGGGTCTTCATCGTATAGGCGTTGGCCTCGACGTCGGCCATGCCGAAAAAGTCAGTCTCGCTGCCGAGCGCCACCACCAGGTAGTCGTACCTGACGGGCCCGGCCCTCCCCCACAGCGAGACCGTCTTCTTGCGCGGGTCGATGCCGCGGATCCGGGCCTCGCGGAACCGGGCGCCCCCGCACGCCGAGCGCACCGGGACCACGATGTGCCTCGTCTCGATCATCCCGGAGGCGACCTGGGGGAGCATCGGCGTAAAGAGCACAAAGTTGTCCTCGCTTACCAGCAGGACGTCGGCCGCGCCCCCGAGCTCGCCGGCAATGTCCCGGGCGCACCGGATCCCCGCAAAGCCGCTGCCGAGAACGACTATCCTGGCCGGGTCCCCCATCTCAGCCCCTTGCGATCCCGGAGCGCAGTATGTCATAGGCCCGTCCCGAGTCCTTGCCGTCCACTATGATGGTGATGCCGTCGCTGCCAAAGAACGCGTTTGCGATCTCGATCCCGTTGGCGTGCAGCACCTCGGCCACGTACGAGACGGCGTCGGACCTGCTGTGCGCCGGCGGCAGCGCGATCCGTATCTTTGCGAGCCCGGTGCTGAACATCTCGTCCCTGCCGTGCGCGTCCCTGAATATGCGCCTGACGTCCTCCATGTCCTCGACCAGGAAGCGGAACGAGTCGGACAGGCGGAAGAACTCGCAGTCGTCGGTCACCCGGGTGAACCCGTCGAGCACGGCCATCGGGTCGACGCCGCCGTCCTTGGCGGAGAGGCGGACGTCCATTATGCCGTCGGTCACGAAGAGGCGCGCGTTCTTGAGGACCGGCTCGGCCCCGATCCCGTCCTTGCGCTCAAACGAGTCGGCGTACCTCTTGATGGCCACCACGACGGTGTTCAGGTTGACCGGGTTCCCCTGGATGCGCTCCACCTCGGGGTGCAGCTTTACGGCAAGGGCCGTATAGTTTATCACGTCCATCTTCATACAGTCGTATATCGAGCGGTTCCGGGTGACCAGCTCCCTGACTATCTCTGGCACTGATATTGCAGGGTTTCTCATGCGGCTCGTGCGGGTGTCAGCCATATTAGGCTTGTGTAATCAAGAGTATTTAAAGCTGGAAAATCTTTATATAATGTCATACCCCTGACATCGGATAGGTGGATATGACAGTGTTCTTCGACACCGAGATCGACCGGCTCCTCCGGGGGACCTCCATTGCGGGGCTCCTCGGGGAGCTGGCGAGGAACAGCCCGCCGGGCCCGGCGTACTACTGCAAGGTGGTATCCGTGGGGCCCGACGGGACGCCTGTTGTGCACGAGTGCGGGACCCCGCAGGGGGCCCCCGCGCGCGGCGCAAGAGAGCCTGTCGTTGACGCGATCGTAGACGAAAAGGCGGGCACCATCAAGCTCATCGCCGAGATGCCCGGGGTCGAGAAGACCGACGTCAGGATCAGCGTCGATGACGGGACCGTGGACCTGTCTGCAGAGCGCGACGAGAAGGAGTACCGCGCCCGGATCCCCCTCGAGCGCAAGGTAGACGAGGGGAGCGCCAGGGCGACGTACAAGAACGGGATCCTGCAGATAGTCTTCAGCCTGGCTGAGGAGGGGCCCGCGGGCACGAGGGTGGAGGTCGAGTAGGCCTCCCCACCCCCCCTTTTTTATGGTGATTTGATGGCAACGCTAAAGGTCGCAGAGGTTCAGCAGCACCACGTCGGGCGCGGGCGCGCGATAGTGGACCCGCAGGTGATCGAGGAGAACGGCTGGAGCACGGGCCAGATACTCGAGATATCGCACGGGAGGAGCACGCACGCAAAGCTCTGGCCCGGCGACCCCGGGGAGCGCGGCGCGGCGCTGGTGCGCCTTGACGGGACCACGAGGCAGAACGCCGGGGCCGGGCTCGGGGAGCGGGTCGAGGTGAGGGCCGCCGAGGCCGCGCCCGCCGCCCGGGTGGTGCTATCCCCCGAGACGGAGCTCTCAGGCGACGGGCTCCAGGAGTACATGGCGGCCAACTTTGCAAACCACGTCTTTACGGCCGGCGACACGGTCGTGCTCGGCACGGTGATGGGCGGGCGCGTCAGGTGCGCCGTCGCCTCCACGAGGCCGGCGCGCGCAGTCATCGCGGGCGACGGGACGTCCTTTGAGCTCGGCGACGTGTCAGAGGGCGCGGCCCGGAGCGCCACGTACGACGAGCTCGGCGGGCTTGGCGCCGAGGTGAAGAAGATCCGCGAGATGGTCGAGCTCCCGATGCGGCACCCGGAGCTCTTTGAGAAGATAGGGGTCGAGGCGCCAAAGGGGGTGCTGCTGCACGGGCCGCCGGGGACCGGCAAGACGCTGCTTGCAAGGGCGGTGGCCGGCGAGACCAACGCCAGCTTTACGTCGCTGAGCGGGCCGGAGATAATGGGCAAGCACTACGGGGAGAGCGAGGAGCGGCTCCGGGGGATATTCGAGAAGGCCGAGAGGGACGCGCCCAGCATCATCTTCATAGACGAGATAGACTCGATAGCCCCGAAGAGGGACGAGGTGTCCGGCGAGGCCGAGAAGAGGATCGTCGCGCAGCTGCTCACCCTGATGGACGGGATAAGGGGGCGGGGCCGCGTGGTGGTGATAGCGGCCACCAACAGGCCCGACTCGATAGACCCGGCGCTCCGGCGCCCGGGCCGGCTTGACAGGGAGATAGAGATAGGGGTGCCCGACGAGGAGGGCCGGCGCGAGATACTAAAGATACACACGAGGGGGATGCCGGTAGACGAGGGGGCCGATCTTGCGCGCGTCGCGCGCGTGACGCACGGGTTCGTCGGCGCCGACCTGCAGTCGCTCGCAAAGGAGGCGGCGATGGGGGCGCTGCGCAGGATACTGCCGGACGTGGACCTTGACGCGGCGCGGATCCCGGCCGAGACGCTGCAGAGGATCCGGATCACGGGGGACGACTTTGACGGGGCGCTGCGCGAGGTGGGGCCGAGCGCCCTGCGGGAGGTGCTCGTCGAGGCGCCGCGCACCGCCTGGGAGGACGTGGGCGGGCTTGACGCGCTAAAGGAGGAGCTGCGCGAGGCGGCCGAGTGGCCTCTCAGGCACGCCGAGGCGTTCAGGTACGCGGGCGCGGCCGCGCCCACCGGGATACTTTTGCACGGGCCGCCGGGGACCGGCAAGACGCTTGCCGCAAAGGCGCTCGCGACGATGACGGAGTCCAACTTTATCGGGATAAAGGGCCCCGAGCTGCTCTCAAAGTGGGTCGGCGAGTCCGAGAAGGGCGTGCGCGAGGTCTTCCGCAAGGCGCGCCAGGCCGCGCCCTGCATCATATTCCTCGACGAGGTGGACGCGCTGGCGCCGCGCAGGGGGTCGGACGCCGGGTCGCGCGCGACGGAGGGGGTCGTCTCGCAGCTGCTGACGGAGATGGACGGGCTCGAGGAGCTGCGCGGGGTGGTGGTGGTCGGCGCCACCAACAGGCCGGACATAATGGACGAGGCGCTGCTCAGGCCCGGCAGGTTCGACAGGATGATAGAGGTGCCGCCGCCGGACGCGGCCGGCAGGAGGCAGATACTGGGGATCCACACCAGGGACAAGCCGCTTGAGGAGGGGGCCGACCTTGACGGGATCGCCGGGCTCATGGAGGGGTTCAGCGGGGCCGAGATAGCGGCGGCCGCCGACAGGGCGGCGCTCGCGGCCATCAGGCGGAGCATCGAGTCCGGCTCCGGCCCGGGATCCATAGTGATAACCGGGGGGGACCTCGCGGACGCGGCCGGCAGGGTCAGGCCGTCCAAATAAATACGGAGGATGGAGGGGGCCGTACATGAGGATATCCCTTGACTTTGAGCCGTGCGGCGAGTGCAGCGCCATCATGGCGGGGCTCTGCAGCCCCGAGATGATGCTGGCAGGCAGGGAGGAGCGGGCCGCCGAGTCGGCAAGGTTCCTCCGGCACCTGACGTACAACCACGCCGAGGTGGTGAGCGCCATAACCGACGCGCTGCCCGGCGACGACGGCCGGCGGGACTTTTACAGGTAGGGGCCCGGACGCCGCCCCCGCTACGGGCCCGCCCGTATCTTGCGCCCGGGGGTCCTCCCCGTCATACGGCCCGAGTCCCCGAACCGGCGCAGGGGCCCCGCCGTCGTTGTACCAGAAGGCCGAGGGCGGGAGGCCGGCCCCGGCCCCGGATCAGTGCCGCCCGTGCGGGGCCCGGATGGAATTCCATAAATACCCGGCCTCGCAAGGGCCCGAATGGTCAGCACCTCCAAGGAGATGTGCCCCCGGTGCGCGCGGGGCAAGCTGGTCACCGACAACGAGTCCGGCGAGATGTTCTGCTCAAAGTGCGGGTTCGTGGTGACCGAGAAGATCCAAGAGTCCGGGCCCGAGTGGAGGTCGTTCTCGCAGGACGAGCACGGGGACCGGGCCAGGACGGGGGCCCCCACGTCGATCACCATGCACGACATGGGCCTTGCCACGATAATCAACCCGGTGAACAAGGACGCCTCCGGCAGGCCGCTCACCTCGACGATGAAGAGCACCATCGAGAGGCTCAGGACGTGGGACTCGAGGAGCCAGGTGCACGAGCCGGTCGACCGCAACTTTAGGCAGGCGTTCGGCGAGCTGAACCGGCTCAAGGACAAGCTTGCGATATCGGACTCTGTGATAGAAAAGGCCGCCTACCTGTACCGCAAGGCGCTCGACAAGGGGCTGGTGCGCGGCAGGTCGATATCGGCCCTGATGGCGTCGGCCCTGTATGCCGCGTGCCGCGACACCGAGACGCCGAGGAACCTCAAGGATATCGAGCAGGCGGCGAACATAAAGCGCAAGGACATCGCGAGGTGCTACAGGCTGCTGGTAAAGGAGCTGGACCTGCGCATGCCGGTGATAGACTCGATACAGTGCATAGCCAGGATAGCAAGCAGGATCGGCGTCGCGGAGAAGACAAAGAGGCACGCCGTAAGGGTGCTAAAGCAGGCGCAGGCAAAGGAGGCGTCGGCCGGCAAGGACCCGATGGGGCTTGCCGCCGCCGCGCTGTACCTTGCGTGCGTAAAGCACGGCGAGGACAAGACGCAGCGCGACATCGCCGACGCCGCCAACGTCACGGAGGTCACGATCCGGAACAGGTACAAGGGGCTCAAGGAGTCGCTGGAGATCTAGCGCGGGATCGCGCCCGCAGGCCGTCGAGCACGTCCCCGTGCGGGCCGAGCACCCTGGCGCCGCGCCCCAGCATCTCTGCCGGCCACCTGAGGCCCGGCTCGTCCATCACCGCCGCGCATATGAAGAGCGGGCGCCCCAGCCTGAGCGTCTCCCGCGCCTGGTACAGGGACCCGCTCCCATCAGAGGCCCTCACTATGACGGTCGCGTCCGAGACGAGGGCCATCAGATGGTTTCTTATCGCAAAGTTGCGCCGCTGCACGGCAGAGCCCTCCCTGTACTGGGAGATTACCATCTGTTCCTCCATCATCCGGCGCTGGAGGGGCGCGTTCTCCGGCGGGTACGACACGCCAAGCGGGGTGCCGAGCACGCCGAGCGTCCTGCCGCCGCGCTCGATGGCCGCGCGGTGCGCGGCCGTGTCTATCCCCCTTGCCAGGCCGCTGACCACGACCGCGTCGCCGCCTGCCAGCGCCCCGGCTATCCTGCCGGCCTCCTGCAGCCCGTCGCCCGGCGCGTTGCGCGAGCCTATCACCGACACCCTGGGGGACGGGAGCGGGATCCCGAGGGGGCCGGCGCAGTATATGATGCGAGGCGCGTTCCTTACTTCCGCCCCATCAAGTGGGCGCCCGAGCAGCTCCCCGGCCGTGGCGCGGCGGATCCGCGGCGTCCTGTCGTACTCTAGCATCGCGGGCGCGCCGCGGATCCCGCCCTTAACCCTTGCGCGCCTAGCCCCCGGCCGGCTTTACGAACCCGCCCTCGGACGGGTCCGGCGGCGGTATCTTCTTGGACCTGCCGAGCCCCAGCGTGGTGATTATCACCGACGACATTATGATAAAGAAGATTATCTCGGGGTAGGCCTCTGCGTTGGGGAGCCCGAGGGTGAGCGGGTACGTGGCCAGGACGGCCGCTGCCAGCCCCCTCGGGATCATCGAGTTGGTGACGGCCTTGTCGAGCCTTGAGAACCTGCTCGTGAGGAGGACCCTCCCGAGGCCGCGCCTGCCCACGTAGACGGCGATCGTGATGGCGACCCCGAACAGCATGTACGCGCTCTCCCCAAAGCTGGCAAGCAGCCCCACGAATACGAAGAAGAACGACCTCACCAGGAAGGTGAGCTGGTTGTGGGTCGGGTCGTCGACCTCGATCCTGGGCGGCTTGAACCTGAGGAACCTTGCAAGGTACGTCTTGTTGCCGAGCATCAGCCCGAAGACGAGCGCCGTCAGGGCGCCCGACTCGCCCAGCGTGTTTGCCAGGAAGAACAGCACGAACAGCATGCCGAGCGTGAGCATGTAGGCGTGCTGCACGTTGCCCAGCTTTGTGGTGATGTACATCCACGGCAGGCCCACCCCGAGCCCGAGCGCCAGCCCGACGGCGACTGCCTTGCCGAGCGACTCCTCGAGCGTCCCGAGGTCAAAGCTGCCGGCCAGCACCGCGTCGATGAAGATGAACGCGATTATGGTGGCAAGTATGTCCGTGAGGGCCGACTCGAAGCTGAGCATCGACTTTGTCTCCTCCGATATCCGGATGTTCCTCACCAGCCCGAAGACGATGGCCGAGCTGCTCCCACCCACTATCGAGCCGAGCAGGATGCTGTCAAGCCACCCCCACTGCAGCAGGTAGTGGGCCCCCGCCGCGATCATCGCCACGGAGACTATGAACCCGACCACCGCCAGGGTCACGGAAAAGTGGGCCGTGCGCGCAACGTGCCTGATGTCAAGGTGCAGCCCGCCGTCGAACATGATGATGATGAGCGCGAGCGCCGCAAAGTAGGGGACCACCTGTATGACGGCCTCCGGCTGGATGATCCCGAGGAGGGGCCCGAGCACCACGCCGAGCCCCATCAGGAACGCGACGTCGGGGATGCCCGTCTTCTTGAAGAAGACCTCGCCGGCGACCCCGAGGAAGACGACCACGCCGGCGGCCAGCAGCACCACGGGCGCGGGCGCGATGAGGCCGTCGGCCGCCGCCCCCCCGACCGACCCCTGGAAGGCAGTTATCCACTCCAGCACGCGCGCCGGCAGGTCGGCCTGCCCCTGTATCCCCGGGTCCAACGCCGGCCCCGCGCCCTGCCTAGAGTTAAACCAAGCGAGTCTAGCTATCTTCGCCCGCGCGTCACGGGACACACATTAAGGGAGGGCCCCCGGGCGGGGGCGCCTTGAGCGCCACGGGGGTCCTCCGGGAGGACCACGAGGAGATACGCCGGTTCGGGGAGGTCGTGGCAAGGTGCCACTCGGCGCTCCTTGCGGGGGCCGACGTGCCGCTGCCGGACCTGCGGAGGATCGCGGCGGTGATAGACGAGTTCCTCGACTCGGTACACTACTCGAGGGAGGAGGACTCGTACTTTCCGTGCGTGGCAAGCTACGGGCTCCGCAAGGAGGTGCACGACCTGCTGGTCGAGCACGAGTTCTCAAGGCGGATAGCGGCGAGGCTCCGCCGGTACCTGGACGGGTGGGAGGCCGGCGCCGACGGGAGGGAGCCGGTCGCGAGGCACCTGCGCACCTACTGCATATACCTTGAGGACCACCTGAGGAAGGAGGACGACCTCTTTGAGAGGGCGGGGGCCGGCATCCTCTCCCCCGAGGAGGAGTCAGAGATGTACAGGCAGTTCACGGAGGATGTCGCGGCGGCCCGGATCCGGGACATGAAGGCCGAGGTCGCCTACCTGGCGGGGCGCCCGTGGGCCGCCTAGGCAAAAGCTCTTTATGGATACGCCGGCCGGCGGCGCCCGTGAAGCCGTTCGTGCTCTGGATGACCGGGCTGCCGTGCTCGGGCAAGACGACCATAGTGAGGGACCTGCAGAGGGACGTGCCGAACCTGGCCATGCTCGACGGGGACGAGCTGCGCGAGTGGTTCTCCCCAAAGGACTTTTCGAGGGAGGCGCGCAACGAGCACAACATCCGGGTCGCCCACCTGGCGAGGCTCCTCCTAAAGCACGGGGTGCCGAGCGCCGTCTCGCTCATATCGCCGTACGAGGAGAACAGGAGCCGGGCCAGGGAGATAGTCGGGGACGGGTTCGCCGAGTGCTATGTGAGGTGCTCGCTCGCAAAGTGCGAGGAGCGCGACGTAAAGGGCATGTATGCAAAGGCGCGAAGGGGCGAGATAAAGCAGTTTACGGGGATCGACGACCCGTACGAGGAGCCGCGCAACGCGGACCTGGTGGTGGATACGGAGTCAGAGCCGCTCTCGGCCAGCGCGGAGAAGGTCAGGGAGTTCCTCCGGTCCCGGGGCCTCCTCTGAGCCTGAGGTACTCGGCGGCGATCCTGCCGTGGACCGCCCCGTTGGTGGCAAGTATCCCGTCCCTGTGTATGATGTCGTCCCCCGAGTACTCGAGGGGCGCCCCCGACATGTCGGTCATCATGCCGCCCGCCTCCGCCACGATGCAGCACGAGGCGGCGGTATCCCACCACCTCATCCCGGATCCGGCCGCCACGTAGGCGTCGGCCTCCCCGGTGGCGACCCTGGCCGCCTTGAGCGAGCTGCCGGCGGTCCCAAGCTCCATGCCGAGCGCGGCCGCCACCGCCCCGTCAAGCTCCGAGCGGTGGTGCCTCGAGCCGAGCGCCCTGCAGCGCGCGGGATCGCGCTCCGACGAGACGCAGATCTCCCTCCACCTGCCGCCGGTCCTGGCGCGCGCGCCCCCGCCCCGGCGCGCCGCGTAGATGGTGCCGCCGGCCGGCCACCCTATCACGCCGAGCTCGGGGCGCCCCCCCGAGACGAGCGCGATCATCACGGTGAACTCGCCGGTCCTCTCGACAAAGTCGGCCGTCCCGTCCAGCGGGTCCACCAGCCAGAACGTGCCGGCGCCCTCCCCGCCGCCCTCCTCGGACATGACCGGGTGCCCCGTGCCGGCAAGCCCCTCCCTGATTATCCTGTCCGCCTCGAGGTCGGCCTCGGTGACCGGCGAGCCGTCCTCCTTTGTCGAGGCCTCGAACCTGCCCGCATAGATCTCCATTATCCGGGCGCCGGCGCCGTCGGCGGCCGCCACCGCCGCGCCCATCGCGGCGTCCGTGGCATCATCCACCTAGGTGGTCAGCTCCGGCTTTAGGGTCCAGACGACCCCGAGCACCACGAACGGGATGCTCATGATGCCGACGATCCCAAGTATCGTCGCAAACTGGGACTCTGAGACGGCCGGGTTGTTGATGAGGAACGGGAGCGGCAGGGTCACGACGACCCAGATGACCCCGAGCAGGATCACCAGCTTGGCCTTTGACTTTCTGTCCCTCAACGGGCCCCCCGTGGCCGGCCCAGCATATTAAGTCCATGCCGGATCAGGCCGCCTGTAAATATTACATCAAATACCACAAAATCATGTGATTTTTCATATGAAGTGTTAAATAGTTAGACGTCCTACAGATATCATGCCGATGGAAGCAACTTCTATCGACTAACCGGGCGAAACCCCGCAGAACGGAAAAGGCGACCGGGCTGGGCCCGGCAGTGAGGGGAAATCTCTCAAAGTTCTGCAACAATGGGGTTCCGCCTATTCCCTCGTGATAAAGACGGACACGGATCCGCCCGTCTGCCCGCCGGGGTCGATGACCACCGAGACCTCCTGCGCCTCGGGTATCTCAAAGACGTCCGGCCCGTCGTACCTCCACGTATAGTACTCGGCCGTCTCTGCGCGCGTCCCGACGAGCTCGTACGTCCCCGAGAACTCGAACGCCCCGGATACTGACACCCCGAGCATCTCGGGGCTGCTGCCGCTCGGGACGAACGAGACGCGGTACGTGCCGGCGTCCGCCGTGAACGAGCCCTCGTGGACGCCGCCGGGGTACGACGCGGGGCCGGAGAGGAGCGCGTGGAACGCCGGCCCGTCGCGATCGGGGGCCGGCGCCTGGGAGGCGGCCAGCACGGCGGCCGCCGCGGCCGCCAGCACCGCGAGCGCGACGGCGGGGGCCCTCCTCATGGCGCCCCGTCCCGGATCGCCTTGCAGGCGGCCGCGGCCCTCCTTATCTGGGCCGGAAGCAGCGGGTCCTCGATAAGATCCATTATCTCCTGCATGCCGAACCTCTTGCGCCTCAGGCGCCCCCCCTCATAGTCATACAGCGTTATCATCCTGCCGGCCACGTCCTCGTCCGATACCTGCTTGTTGTAGGCGGCGTTGTGCGCAAAGTCGTTCCGGATGGACCTGATCTTGGAGAGCCTGGCGTCGATCCTCCTTATCGTGGCCCGGTCCATGCCGAACCTCGGGTCCCTTGAGAGGATCTTCATGAACCAGACCTTCTTGACGCCGAACGAGACCTTTTCGTCGTCAAGGACGGTGCTCGCCCAGAGGGGGACGTCCTTCTTGTCCCGCAGGAAAAAGTCGGTGATGATGATGGTGATCTCGGCGTCAAGCGATGCCACATAGCTGATAAAGTTGCCCCGGAGCCTGTTCACCAGGGCCACGTACTCGGGCCTCCCGAGCCGCCTCGACCCGGGCGGCATCCTGAACGCGAACGGCTGGTTCACGCCCGCGCCCCCGCGGCCCCCTCCATTAGGATCTTCCGGCGCGGGTCAGCTGCCGTTTGCCGCGGGTCAACAACCGCTTACACCGGCCACTAAGTAGGGGGATCCGGTAGGTGGGGCATGGCAAAACTGGGCGACCAGTGGACGAGGCAGCCCCAGCCGGGCATCGCCGAGAGGTTCAACGATACCGTCCGGCCAAAGGGGCCGCTAAAGCCGCGCGTCCAGGACGGCATCAAAAAGATGCAGGCCCAGATACGGCGCCTTGACACCATGATAGGGGGCCTCCAGGAGCGCGACGCAAAGCTCTTCCAGAGGCTGGTCGAGGCGACGCAAAAGCACGACACCCAGGCAAGCAGGGTGCTGGGCAACGAGCTTGCCGAGGTGAGAAAGGTCACGAGGGTGCTGAGCAGCGCCCGGATAGCGCTCGAGCAGATAGAGCTGCGGCTGACGACATGCAGCGACCTTGGCGACACGGTGGTCACCATCATGCCCACCATGGGGCTGATGAGGAGCCTAAAGTCGTCTCTTGGCAAGATGATGCCGGGCGCGGAGCAGGAGATAGCCCAGATGTCAGAGATGCTCGGCGGGTTCATGACGGAGAGCTTTTCGGGCGACGCGGCGTTCGGCGTCGACGAGGCTACCAGCGCAGAGTCAGAAAAGATACTCCAAGAGGCCGCGGCGGTCGCGGAGAGCTCGGCGGGCCAGATGTTCCCGTCGGTGCCGGCGGACACGCAAGAGTCCACCTCTGCCACGTCAAAGTTCCTCTAGCCCTGGGACTCCCTTATCCGCTTTATCGTGTCCCCCTCGGAGTCTATTATCCTGTCGACGCCTGAGAGCTTTGACCTCATCGACTCGATCAGCCTGCCGACCTCGTCGGCCTCCACCTCGACCTGCCTCCTCTTGCCGGCAAGCTCGCCTATGCCCCTGTTCTCCTCCTCGATGTACTCGCCGACCTTTTGGAGCTTTTCGCGCAGGTTCCTGATGTCGACTGACTCCTTCTCGATGTCCTTCTCGAGGGCCGTCCTCTTGTCCCGCAGGTTCTTTATCATCACGCCGACATAGTCGATCGCCTCCTCGAGCTGGGCGCGCTTTCCCATCAGGCCGCCGATCCCGATCTGGCCGCCGTCCTCGGCCGGCTGCTCCGCGCCGGCCCCCGGCTGCATCCCGGGCCCCCCGGGGCCCGGCTCCTCGTCCTCCCCGCTCCTCAGCTTTTCGAACACCGCGGCGCCCCCCACACCTTGGAATAAAAAGTTACCACGGGGGCGACAAACGCTTTTAGCCGCCGCCCCCGGGGGCGGCCCGTGCTACGAGGCAAGGTGGCCCTGGTTACGGGCGCGAGCAGCGGGATAGGCAGGGCGACGGCGCTCGCCCTCTCGGAGGCCGGCGCCAAGGTGGCCGCCTGCGCCAGGCGCACCGACCTGCTCGAGTCGCTGGCGGCGGAGGCGCCCGGAAGCGTCCTGCACGGGCGGGTGGACGTCACGGACCGTGACGGGTGCGGGGCGTTCGCGCGGCGCGTGCTTGACGAGTGGGGCTCGATAGACATCCTTGTCAACAACGCCGGCCTGATGCCGCTGAGCTTCTTCAAGAGCCTCAAGATGGACGAGTGGGACCGCATGATAGACGTCAACCTAAAGGGGGTGCTCTACTGCACGGCGGCCGTCATACCGCACATGCTGGGGAAAAAGTCCGGCCACATAATCAACGTCTCCTCGGTGGCGGGCCGGATAGTATTCCCGTCCGGCAGCGTCTACTGCGCCACAAAGCACGCCGTCACGGCCCTCAGCGAGGGGCTCCGGCAGGAGTTCAGCGCCAGGGCCGGCATACGGGTCACCTGCATCGAGCCGGGCGTGGTGGACACGGAGCTCAACTCTACGATCACGGACGAGTCCCTCAAGGGGTTCGTCGAAAAGGCCAAGAAGATGGAGTCCCTGGCGGCCGGCGACATCGCCGGCGCGATAGTGTACGCGGCGGGGGCCCCGCCCCACGTCAACGTCAACGAGGTGCTCGTGAGGCCCGTCGCGCAGGAGCGCTAGCACGGTTTAATAGATCCCGGCCCGCGGCGGGGGGCAGGTGGGATCGTCGTCTAGCTTGGTATGATACTAGTCTGGGGGACTAGTGGTCGCAGGTTCAAATCCTGCCGGTCCCATCATACGCCCAGCGCCCCGAGGAGCCCCGCGAACCCGGCGGGGGACTGGTCGCGCCTGTACTCCCTGAGCGCCCCGATTATCTGGTCCCTCGGCGGCACGCGGCAGACCCTGGCAGCGTCCCGCGCTATACCCGACCCGACGTAGAGGGACTGCGCCGCCGACGTCACGTTCGAGGCGCGCCTGCGCCTGCTTGCCCCCTCAAAGTCGATGATGACGGGGCCCGCCCCAGACACGATCACGTGCTTTGTTATCCGGCTCAGCTCGCCGTGGTCGAGGCCGGCCTCGTCAAGGCGGCGGCACGCCTCGAGGGTCCCCCTTGCCATCCCCCTGAACGCGGCCGCCGAGCCGCGCCCGCGCAGCGAGGCGGCCCACCTCCCGACCGGCTCGCCGCGGACAAGCTCCATCGCGATAAAGTTCCTGCTGTGGGATATGAGCCGCGGGCCGGCGCCCGCCGCGTTTGCCGCGCGCAGCATCGACGCCTCGTGCGCCATGCCGCGCCTGGGCGAGTCGGTGCGCCGTATCTTTAGCGCCACCTCGCGCCCGCGCATCCGGGCCGCCACCACGACCCCCGCGTACCCCTTGCCGAGGACGCGGATGCCGCCCAGCTCGACGGGGCCCTCGAACGAGACTGACGCCACCCCGAGCCTGGCAAGCTCCGCCGCGCGGGACTCGAGCTGCCTCCTCCGAGCCCTAGGATACCCCAGGATTGCGCCGTGCGGCCCCCCGGCCAGCCTTGCTGCCGGGACGTGCGAGGGCGACATCGCTCGAGACGAGCCCCGCGGCCGCCTCTTTAATTGATTTGCCGATGCGCCCGCCCGTCGATATGGTGAGGCCGCGCCCGAGGTCCCCGCGCAGGCCGGCCGGCGCCCGGCCCCCCTCGAGGATGCTCCTGGCAAGCGAGGCGGCGTCGGTGTGGGCCCTCCTGCGCAGCGAGGCGAGCCTGCCGTCGGGCCCCACCCAGAGCGCGGCCGCCTCCCCGCGGTTCTTCTCGATGAACGCGTCGGCGCCGGCCGAGAGCGCGTCGGGGCCGGAGTTGACGTGGTAGGCGGGGATGGTCGTGGACCCGAGCAGGAAGATCAGGTGCGCCCGCCCGTCGACGTGCGCCGCGTGCCGGTGCACCTCGAACCCGCCCTCCCTCAGCTGCCTTGCGAGCGAGGCGGCGGCCCTCTTTGCCTGCCCCCAGGCCGTGTCGGGCCTCTTCTCGCCGATCCCAAAGCTGACGGCCAGCACGTTCCCCCAGGGGGCGCCGCCGGGGGGCGCGCCCCGCGGCTCGAAATACGCCGCCGAGGGCCGCTCCACGAACCCCCTGCACAGCAGGACGAACCCGGCCATGTTCTGCGGCGATATGGCGGCAGCCAGGTTCCTGGCCGGATCCACGGGGTCGGCTATCGAGACGGCGGTGTCAAACTTCTTCGAGGTCTTTCCTATCACGTCGCCCCTCGAGGCGGATGCCATGCCGCGCACGACCCCCTCAAAGCCGCCAAAGTGCAGCACGAGCACCTCCGAGACGTACCCGCTGAACCCCTGCCTTGCTATCTCGGCCCCGTACATGCCGGCCTCCCTCAGGAACACCTTGAGGGCCCGGACGTCGCCCCTCATGCGGGGCGTCAGGGACGAGGTCATCAGCCTCGTATGGTGGGGCGACCTGTCGGCGGCGCTCTGCCACCTGCCGGGCTCCGTCTCATAGTACGGGACGATGTTGGCCCTCCTGCCGCGGAACGTCCCCTCGACGTACGGGTGCTCCGAGTACTTGGTGTACGCCGGGCACCCCTTGAGCGCGGCAAACCCGATGTCCAGCGCGCCGGCGTTGAACCTCTCGCGCGGGACCGACGGGTCGAACCCGACGAATATGTCAATGTCGGCGCCCTCGGCAAGCCAGGTCCCCTTTGCGAGGGACCCGCCGAGCATCCCCCTCCTGGCGCCCGGCACGCGCCGCGCCGCCTCGTCTGCCCTCTCCAGCAGGATGTCCGCGGCGGCGAGCGCCCCGGCCTCCTCGCGGCCGGAGGGGGAGTGCCTCCTGGCGGCCGCCGATATTATGCGCCTCACCGGGCGCCGCCGCCCCGGCCCGCTTTTAATCCTAGGCCCCGGCAACTAAATAGGAGCGTGCCGCGGGGATCCCCCGTTGGCAAGGCTCATAGTCTGCCTGGCGGGGATGCCGGGCGCAGGCAAGTCGACGATCGCAAGGGGGCTTGCGTCCCTCGGGTACGACTCGGTGAACATGGGGGACGCCGTGCGCGCGGAGGCGGCGAGGCGGGGGCTCGAGCCCACGAGGGAGAACCTCGGGGGGCTGATGCTGGAGCTGCGCCGCCGGGACGGGCCGGGCGCGGTGGCGCGGCTCGTGGGCCCCTCCATCGAGGACTCGGGCCCGGTGGTGATCGTCGACGGGATACGGTCCATCGAGGAGGTGCGCGCGATGGAGGAGTTCGGGACGGTGAGGCTGCTTGCGGTGCACGCCTCCTCGGAGGCGCGCTTTTCGTTCCTGCAGGAGCGCGGGCGCCCGGACGACCCGCGGACGCGGGGCCACTTTGAGGAGCGCGACGGGAGGGAGCTGGGCGTCGGGATCAGCGACCCCATCGCGCTGGCAGACGCGTCGATATCAAACTCGGGGATCACGCGCGGCGAGCTCATCGACGCGGCGCACGGGCTGGTCCGCGGGTGGGCCGCCTGATGGTTCGCGCCGGGGCGCGCTGCCTGCTGAGCCCCTCCGAGTCGCCGCCGAGGGTGGCAGAGGCGGTCTCGAACGTCTTTGCGGCGGACCCCGAGGTGCGGGAGGGCGCCGTGGTGGCAGAGTCCGGCGAGATGGAGTCGCTCGGGATCATCCGGGACGCAATCCGCCGGGGCCGGCAGGCGGCGGCGTGCAGGCGCGTCCTAGAGGGCAACGCCGAGGGGGGCGGCACCGTCATGCACCTGAACAGGCAGGCGGCCCTGGCCGGCAGGGTGGCAGTCTGCAGGGAGCCGGACGAGTCGCCGCTCGGGCCGCTCACCATATCCGTAAGATCGGCCACCCTCGACGAGGTCATCGACTGGATCACCGGGTGAGATCCCTTAGCTTGGTTGTGCATATTTTTCAAGCCCGGGGGGCAAATCGCCGGCCCGCGGGGGGATCTCCATGATTGTAAAGATCTGCGTTGTGGTCGTCGCCATAGCAGCGGCCGGCATCATACTTGCCGACTGGCTGAACCCGGCCGCCGGCTCTGACGGCGCCCCCGTTGATGCGGCCATGGGGATAGCCGACTCCGTATACGGGCCGTTCGTGAGGGCGGCCGAGGGCACGTACGCCGTCTTTGCGGGCCTGGCAGGCTCTGCGCAGGAGATCGTCTCACAGGCGTTCAACTAGGCGGGGCAGCTCCTCCGAGCAGGTCCCCCTGAGGGAGGCGTCCATCATGTAGGACATGGGGGTCTCCTCCGTGTTCACCTCGACCAGCGTGGCGCCGGCCCTCCTGGCGGCAAGCGGCAGCGTGTTGGCCGGCGAGACGGCAAGGGACGTGCCGGCTATCACCATCGCGTCGCACCAGGACGCCGCCTCGGCTGCCGCGCCCCACTCGGCGGCGCCGAGCGCCTCGCCGAACCAGACGACGTCGGGCCGGAGCAGCCCGCCGCACCCGCAGCGCGGCGGCATGCCCGGAAGATCGCCCTCCCAGTCCCCAGAGCACGAGGAGCACCTCGTCCTGGTGATGTTCCCGTGGAGCTCGATGACGCGCGAGCTGCCGGCGCGCCCGTGCAGGCCGTCTATGTTCTGCGTGACGACGCGCACCTCGGCTGCGCGCTCGGCTGCCGCGACTGCAAGGTGGCCCGCGTTGGGCTCGGCGGCGAGCGCCCCCCTCCGCCTCTCAAGGTACCACTCCCAGACCAGCCCCGGATCCCGCTCGAACGCGGCCACGGTCGCAAGCTTGGAGGCGTCGTGGTTCCTCCAGAGCCCCTCCCTGCCGCGAAAGGTGGGGATCCCGCTCTCCCTTGATATGCCGGCCCCCGTCACGAACGTGATCCGCCGCGCCCCGGCGAGCGGGCCCGGACCGGTCATACCTCGATCTCCATCTGGTCGCGCGCGGCGACCACGTCGGGGTGGACGGCGCCCGCCTCGGCCAGGTGCGCCTCCCCGTCCCTGTACCTTGACGAAAAGTGCGTCAGCACGAGGCGCCGCGCGCCAGCAGCGGCGGCCAGCGCGGCCGCCTGCCCGGCCGTCGAGTGGAACGACTCGAGCGCGTTCTCCCTCTCGGACTCGAGGAACGTGGCGTCAAATACCAGCACGTCGCACCCGGCAAAGAACCCCTCGAGGGACTTTGTGGGGGCCGTGTCGCCGGATATGCCGACCCTCCTGCCGGGGCGCGGGGGCCCGAGCACCTGGCCCGGGAGGATCCGGCGGCCGCCGACCTCGACTGCCTCGCCGGCCTGCAGGCGCCCCCAGAGGGGGCCGCGCGGGACGCCCAGCCTGGCGGCGCCCTCCTCGTCAAAGCGGCCCGGCCTGTCGTCCTCGACGAGCAGGTACGAGAAGGCCGGCACCCGGTGGCTTGCGCGCCGCGCAAGCACGCGCGCGCCGCGCCCCCTCCACACCTCCCCCTCGGAGGCCGCGGTGATGGACAGGGGGAACGGGACGCGGAACCCCAGGATCTCAGAGTTGGCAGAGACGAACCTGGCAAGCGGGGCGGGCCCGAACACCTCGAGCGGCTCGGTCCTGCCGCGCATCGACATCGTCTGCAGCAGCCCGAGCAGCCCGGTGCAGTGGTCCCCGTGCATGTGGGTGATGAATATCCTCATCGGCCTGTTCCACCCGAGGCCGGCCCTCATGTAGGCGACCTGGGCGGCCTCGCCGGCATCGAACATGAAGACCTGCCCGTCCCTCTCGACGCAGGTGCACGGGAGGCCCCTCGCGGGGGTCGGCTGGGCGCCCGACGTGCCGAGAAAGACCAGCCTCATGGGGCGATCGCGCCCGCTATGGCCCCTGACACGTCCACCACCGACGCCGGCCCGGGGACCGTGTTGGCGCCGATGATGCTAGAGACGCCGGCCCTCCTCATGGCGGTCCGAGCCCCGCCGACCAGCAGGGCGTGCGTGCAGGCGGCGTGGACGCGCCGGCACCCGGCCCCCCTCAGCAGCCGCGCGGCGGCCGCCACGCTGCCCCCGGTGCTTATCATGTCATCGACGATGACGGCGTCCCTGCCGGCCATGTCCCGCGCGTCGGCCGAGACGCTCACCCTGCCGGTGCGCCTGTCCCTCTTCTTGCCGAGCACCAGCAGGCCGCAGCCGGCCTCCCTGGCAAAGTGCGCCGCGCGCCTTGCGCCGCCGGCGTCCGGCGAGACGGCGACGGGGTCGCGCAGGCCCATCTTGATTACGTGGGCGGCCAGGGCCGGCACCGCCGAGACGTTCCTGCCGCCGCGCAGGCACCTGAGCGCCTCCCCGCTGTGTATGTCCACCACCACGACGCGCGAGGCGCCGGCGCACCGGAGGAGGCGGCCCACGTGGCGCATCGTGACGAGCTCGCCGGCGAGGAACTGCCTGTCCTGCCGGGCGTACCCCATGTACGGGATCACGGCCGTCACGCGGCGCGCCTCGCCGGCGGCCCTTGAGACCAGGGTGAGCGCCTGGAGGAGGGCGGAGTCGGCGCCCGGGTGGGAGGTGCGCACCACGACGGCGTGGCCGGTGATCCTGCCCCGCAGGGTCAGCTTTGTCTCCCCGTCCGGGAACGTCCTCGTGGAATACGTGGCGTGCCTGGCGCCGAGGCGCCTTGCAAGGCGCCTTGCAAGCTGCGAGCCGTCGGATATGACGATCCGGCCGGTCAGTCCTCGCCGCCCCCGCGCACGATGTCGCCGGTCCCGAACTCCTTTATCACCTCCCTGCGCGCCGCATCCAGCCTGCCTATCTCCTCGGCCTCGCGGGCCTCGTCGCCCTGGTAGACGGTCCTGATGGGCCAGGGTATCCTGATGTCGTACTTTTTGAACTCCTCGTACATTATCACCCTCATGTCCGTCTTTGTCTTGAACTGGGCGCCATAGTCGCGCACGTACAGCCAGACTGCAAAGTCAAGCGAGGAGGCGCTAAAGCTGTTGAACCGGACGACCGGCTGGGTCACGTCCACGTGTATGTCAGAGTCGCACCCGCAGCCGGGCCTGTTCTCGTCAAGGTAGGGGCACCTTGCCTGCCTCACGAGGTGCCGCCCCCTGTCGTCGACTACCTCCCTCATGGCCCTCTTCCCCACCTTTACAAGCACCGCCGAGACCTGCCTCGGGTCGTTCAGGTACGAGACGCCGACCTCGACTATGGCCGGCACCATCGGCACCTCCTTTGAAAAGTTGATTATCTGGGCCGTGACCAGCTGCTTCGTGGGGATGATGGCGAACGACTCGTTGAGCGCGTCGCGCACGTACGTGACGCGGGGGGTTATCTTGTGGACGTACCCGTTGTACCCGCTGTCAAGCTTTATGCGCTCGCCCTCGGCGAATATCTTGTCCTTGCGTATCATGATGTAGGCAAAATAGTTCTGCAGCGTCTCCTGGAGGGCCAGCCCGACGCCGATGGCGAGGCCGCCGGTCGCCGTCGCCAGCACGAAGAGGTCGACGCCCCACCAGCTCACCACGCCGAGGGCCACCCCGGCGAATATCCCCAGCGGGATCAGCTGCGCTATCGACCTTGGTATGTTCTTGCGCTTTTTCGCGGCATAGCCGGGCGGCCTGGCGCCCGGTATCATGGGGTCAAAGCCGCCCATCCGCTTCTCCTCCCTCCACGTGTCGATCGGGTGTATCTCCTCGGGGTCGCGCCCGGGGTGCAGCTTTATGCCGGCATCGTTGCCGCCCGTGACGCACGCCTCGTAGTACTTGGAGTACTTTGCGCGCTCGGACTCCTTCCACTCCTCGAACGGGTCGTCGACTACCTCCTCGTGGCTGCCGACCGGCGTGCCGCGCGACGTGCGGAACCGCTCCAGCTCCCTCCTTCCCTCCTCGGTGGCAAGCTTTGCGTCGTACTCGGCGGCCGGTATCTCGTCGGGCCTCCTGGCGGGCGGCACCCACCTGAAGAGCTTGTGGAAGAGGTCGCCGTCGTCGTCGGGAAATCCGCGCATGTCCTTCCACGCCTCAAAGTCGTCCCTCTCGAGCCCCTTCTTCTCGTGCTTTGTGATGATGATGGGGATCAGCTGCGCCACCGAGTACCCGATCACAAGTATGTTTATGGTGTTGAGGATCTTTGAGAACGACTCGGCGGGGCCCGCGTCGTCGCCAGCAAACACGTCAAACGACTGGATATAGCCGTTCATCGAGCTGACCAGCACGATGGCAAAGAACGGCAGGATGCCGACCCGCGCGAACCTGGAGAGGTGCGGCCTGACATAGTTGAACCGCCTCCCGCGGACCATCGACGAGAAGCTCCGGTACGCGGCGGATATGGCGGCCAGCCCGGCGACCAGCGCGGCAAGCGACGCCTGGAGCTCCGGCGAGGAGGAGACCAGCTCGGACACGTTGTGGAACTCCCCCGCCTGCCCCGCCACGGCCTCGATTATCTCGTGCTCGGACACGGGCGCGCCCGCCCGGCGGCCCATTATTAGTTGATCGCGTGGCGGCTCCTGAAACGTTTAACAAGGCGGGCCCCCCGCCGCATGCCATGCCCGGCGACGCCCCGTCCCTCAAGTCGTACACGCTCCAGAACCTTGGGGACGTCGAGCAGGTGGCCCGCCTCCCCGAGGAGGCCCGGAGGGAGATGCAGGTGGTCGGGAGCGTCCTGCCGTTCAAGGCCAACAACTACGTGGTAGAGGAGCTCATAGACTGGGAACGCGTCCCGGACGACCCCATATTCGCGCTCACGTTCCCGCAGAGGGGGATGCTAAAGCCGGAGCACTACCGCAAGATGGAGGAGGCGCTAGGCGGGGGCGGCGAGAGGGAGGTCGCGGACTCGATCAGGATGGAGCTGAACCCGCACCCGGCGGGGCAGATGGAGCTGAACGTGCCGTCGCTTGCGGACGGAACAAGGCTGTACGGGATGCAGCACAAGTACAAGGAGACGTGCCTCTTCTTCCCAAGCCAGAGCCAGACGTGCCACGCGTACTGCAGCTTTTGCTTCAGGTGGCCGCAGTTCGTCGGGATGGACGAGATGAAGTTCGCGATGAAGGAGGGCGAGCAGCTCGCCGCGTACGTGGGCGAGCACCCCGAGATAACCGACGTGCTGTTCACCGGGGGGGACCCGATGATAATGAGGGCGCGCGTCTTTGCAAAGTATGTGGACGCGCTGCTCGAGTCGCGCCCGGGCAGCCTGCGCACCATACGGATAGGTACAAAGGCGCTCGCGTACTGGCCGTACAAGTTCCTCACGGACCCGGACGCCGGTGAGATGCTCGACGTCTTCAGGCAGGTCTCCGAGGCGGGGATCCACCTGGCGTTCATGGCGCACTTTAACCACCCGCGCGAGCTCGGGACGCAGGCGGTCCGGGACGCCATAGCGGCGGTGCGCGCGTCGGGCGCGCAGATACGGACCCAGTCCCCGGTCCTCTCGCACATAAACGACGACGCGGCGACGTGGGCGCGCATGTGGGCCGAGCAGGTCTCGCTCGGGTGCATACCGTACTATATGTTCGTGGTGCGCGACACGGGCGCCCAGCACTACTTTGGGGTCCCGCTGGTGCGCGCCTACAAGATATTCACGGAGGCGTACACGTCGCTGAGCGGGCTGGCAAGGACGGTCCGGGGCCCGAGCATGTCGGCCACGCCGGGCAAGGTCGCGGTCCTCGGGACGCCGGTGGTCGGCGGCAGGCGGGCCATCCTGCTAAAGTTCCTCCAGGGGAGGAACCCGGGGTGGGCCGGCGAGCCGTTCCTGGCAAAATACGACGAGCGGGCCATCTGGCTGGACGACCTAGAGCCGCTGGAGGGGGGCCGGTTCTTCTTCGAGGAGGAGCTCGAGGGGATCCGGGCTGCCAGGACGCGGAAAACCTGACAAGGAGGACAAGATAAGCTTACCCGGGGTTATTTGTAATGCGCGGCGGGATGGCGGCCCGTTGGACGCCGCCCAGGTGCTGCAGGTGATCAAGGATGAGGGCATCTCGTTCATCGACTTTTGGTTCGTCGACATATTCGGCGAGCTGCACAACGTGGGGATGCCAAGCTATGCCATAGATGCGGACAGCTTTGAGAGCGGGCTTGAAAAGCTCGACGCGAGCTCCATAGTCGGGTTCAAGTCCGTGAACAGCTCCGACATGATACTGCTGCCGGACCCCGGGTCCTTCAAGATACTGCCGGGCGACTATGACCCGGGAAGCAGGAGGAACGCCCGGATCTTCTGCGACCTGTACGACGGGAGCACCGACCCGGGGTCCAGGTACAACAGGGACTCGCGCGGCATTGCGCACAAGGCGGCCGAGCGCATCGAGGCCGAGGGGTTCACGCACTCGAGGTGGGGCCCCGAGATCGAGTTCTTTGTGTTTGATACCATCAACGTGTACCCGTCGCCGTACGCGGCGACGCACTCGTACGGGGGGTCCGGGTACTCGATCGAGTCAAAGGAGTCGCCGTGGGCCAAGGGGAACGTGAGCACCGCCATAGACATCAAGGAGGGGTACTATCCGTCGCAGCCAAAGGACACGCTCGAGGGGTTCCGCAAGGACGTCTGCGACGACCTGTACAAGTCGTTCGGGATACTGATCGAGGCCGAGCACCACGAGGTGGCCACCTCGGGGCAGTGCGAGATAAACCTGGTCAACGACACGATGATCCGGATGGCCGACAACGTGATCGCGGTCAAGAACCTGGTAAAGGTAAAGGCCAAGAGGCGCAACAAGGTCGCCACGTTCATGCCAAAGCCGATATTCGGGGACAACGCGTCGGCGATGCACACGCACCAGAGCCTGTGGAAGGGGGACAAGAACGCCATGTACGACGCCGACGACGGCGTGGCGCAGATAAGCCAGATGTGCAGGTACTACATCGGGGGGATACTGGACCACGCCTCGGCGCTGTGCGCCATATCAAACCCGACGACCAACTCGTACAAGCGGCTGGTGCCGGGGTTCGAGGCGCCCGTCAACGTCTGCTGGGGGATGGGCAACAGGTCCGCCGCGATACGGGTGCCCATGTACAACCGCGGCCACGAGAAGAGCAAGAGGATCGAGTACCGGGTGCCGGACCCGACGGCGAACATCTACCTGCTCGAGGCGGCCCTGCTGCTGGCCGGGCTCGACGGGATACGGAGGAAGAAGGACCCCGGCGACCCCGTCGAGGACAACGTCTACAGGCTGGATGCGGCGAAAAAGCGCGAGCTCGGGATAGGGTCGCTGCCCGTCTCGCTCAAGGGGGCCCTTGACTCGCTGGGGAGCGACTCGGGGTTCCTCAAGGACGCCTTTACGGCGGACTTTCTTGACAAGTACTCGGAGCTAAAGTACAAGGAGTACACGGCGTTCGCGCAGACCCCCACCGCGTGGGAGGTGTCGATGTATGCCGACGCCTGAGCGCGGTCCCGCGCACGCCTAGATCCGCGGCCCGCCCGCGCCTGAAGGTATTTAACGGCCGGGCACGCGCAGCGGGCGCGATGAGGCCGTGGCATGTAGCCGTCCTGGCGGCGCTCGCCCTGGCGCCGGCGGCCGCCCACGCGCATACCGTCGACGCCGTCGGCGGGTACCGCGTGGAGATAGGATGGCTCAACTCGCCGGTCGTGGCCGGCGAGGCAAACGGGATCGTGCTGCTGGTGAGCCCGCTGGACCGGGACGCCGACCTCATAGACCAGGGGTTCAACGAGGGGATCACCGGGCTGCGCAAGACGCTAAAGATGCAGCTGGTCCTCGGGGAGCAGAGCGTCACGCTGCCGCTCACCGTCGTACAGGAGGTGCCGGGCAAGTACTATGCGGCGGTGAACCCGTCAGAGTCCGGGTATTACCAGGCCAACGTGCTAGGCGACATCAGGGGGACGCCGGTGAACCTGTCGATGCACCCGCCAAAGGTGGGGGACGCCGGGGTGCTCGTATTCCCGCCGCCGGATCCGGCCGGCGACGGGCCGGACCTTGCGTCGGAGGTGGCGGGGCTGTCCTCGGAGATACAGGAGCTGCGCGGGATCGTCGAGGGGATGGGGACCGGGGCGCCGGACGCCTCGTACGCGGGGATCGCGGCGGGCGCGGCCGGGCTGGGCGTCGCCGCCATAGCGCTGGCCAGGTCGCGGCGCTAGGCTGAAACTAAAAGTAAGGGCGGCCCCGCCGGGCGCCCGTGGAGAGCAACTATGACATCCTGGGGATAGAGGAGGGGGCCGGCGAGCGCGAGATAAGGGGGGCGTTCAGGCGGCTTGCCCTGCAGCACCACTCGGACCGGGGCGGCGAGAGGGAGAAGTTCATCAGGATAAAGCAGGCGTACGAGGACCTCAAGGCGGGTAAAAAGTACCCCGACACGGAGGACGAGCGGCTCGGCAGGGCGCGCGTCTACGACGAGGGGAACGTGCGCAAGAGGAACGAGGTGCTCGGGCGCGAGATAGCCGGCGAGATGGCGCGGGCCGGCGAGTGGGCCGCCGCGCTGGCGCGAGCAGGCTCGCCGGGCTCGGCCACGTTCGGCTCAAAGGCGCTCGGCGAGATGGAGTTCGAGAGGGAGGAGGGCGGCCGGCTGCTGATGAGGGGCAACTACATGGCGGGATCCCTCGAGTACGGGGGGACGATACTTGCCAGGGGGAGCGTGACCAGCCCGACGTGGGCGCCAGAGTTCGCGACGCGCATACGTGTCACGGCCGGCGACTTTAGGATGGTGGACGCGACCGGGAACGGGTACCGCGTCGAGAACGGGGCGCGCATCACAGTCGACCGCGGCAACGCGGTGGTGGGGGACGTATTTGGGCGCAAGCTCAGGGTCGACGACCCGGACGGGAGGGTCGGCGTCTTTGACATCGTAAAGCGGGTGACGCTGATCGAGGCGCCGCGCGGCGCAGTCGTGGCAGAGGACGCGGCGCACTCCGTGCGCCTCTCCGGCGACAAGGTGATAATGGTGAACGCCGAGGACGGGGTGGAGATAGAGGGGCGCGAGGTCGACTTTTACGGGGACCAGCTCACCTACGACTGCTCCATCACGCTGAGGAGGGGGGGCCTGCTGCGGTTCCACGCGAGGTCGATCCTGGGGCTCAGCGGGGACGCCGGGGTGGCGCTCGACGACGGCACCAGGGTGCGCCTCTTTGACCTAAAGACGAAGAAGATACGGGACCTTGAGGACCCGCCGGCCGGCCACGGGAGGGACGACACGCTGGTGGGATCAAAGTTTGCTATCACGTACGGCATGATCAAGGAGGTTGCCGGATAAAAAAAGGATAAAGGATGGGCGGCTACTCGTTGATGAGCTCGTCCCAGCCCTTTACGAAGACGGAGTTCTTGTAGAGCGGCACTGGCTGACCCACGGTAAAGTCCATGGGCCTCATCCAAAAGATGGCCTTGGTCGGGCAGACGCCGATGCACGCGCCGTCCGAGATGCACCTCTCAGGATAGAAGACGAACGCCTTGCCCCTCTTCCAGCCCTCTACAGGCTTTACCCTTAGGACGTCAGGACCCAGAGACGTGCAGATCTCCACGCACAGGGCGCAGCCGATGCACATCTGCTCGCTGATGTCAGGGATTATTCCTACTGGCATGGGAGGGCCCCGCCCGCGGATCTTAATATAACTTGCCGCCTGATCGGGCCCTATAACGGCGTTTGGCCGAGCGGCTCGACCTCCGAGCCCCTCAGCAGGAACGCGGCGGCCCACCCGGGCAGCCGCCGCCCCCCCGGGGCCAGCACCCACCTGCCGTCCCGCAGCTGCCGCCCCGTGGCCAGGACGACCAGCGCCGAGCCGGCCTCTTTGCAGGATCTGGCAAGCAGCATGACGCACGAGTTGACGGCCCTGACGTGGCCCTGCCCCTCGCCGATCCCGTACGCGCCGTTCAGGGTGTCAAGTACGACTAGGATCCTCTCGCGGGAGGCCCTGTCGGCAATCCTTGCTATCCCGTCCCTCCAGGCGGGTCCGGCGGGGTTGAGCACCTCGGCCGGCGGGGCGCCTACCAGCGACCGCGCATAGCCGGTGTGGAGCAGGTCCGTATCAAGCAGGACGGCCGGCCCGCCGCCCCCGAGCAGGTCCAGCAGCAGGCGCTCCTTCTCCATCGCGTCCCGGCAGAGCACCAGGACGGGCGCCCCCCACGGGACGCGTGGATTTTTATCCAACGGGGCGGCGCGCCGGGCCCGGCATAAAAATGAAATCCGACAGGGACGTGGCGGCCGACTATGTGATGCCGCCGGGCATCTACCTGAACAGCGCGGCCGTGTCCCCGATGACGAGGGCGTCGGTGGAGGCGGTCGCGCGGTTCCACGAGGAGTACTGCACGCTGGGGCCGGACACGGACGCGTCGGACGAGCTGGCGAGGGGCGCGGCCGCGGCCGCGCGGGAGGCCGTCTCGAGGGCCGTCTCGTGCTCCCCGGGCGAGATATCTCTGACCCAGTGCACCACCGACGGGATCAGCATGGTGGCGCGCGGGCTGGGGCTGCGCCCGGGCTCGAACGTCGTGGTCCGCGGCATGGGGCACGAGCACCACGCGAACCTGTACCCGTGGCTTGGCACGCCGGCCGGGGTGAGGAGCATGCCGGTGGACGGGGACGGCTTCTTTGAGATGGGGGAGCTCCGGTCGCGCGTGGACGGGTCGACGGGGCTCGTGGCGCTCAGCCACGCGCTGTACAACACGGGCGCGATAATCCCCGTAGGCGAGGCGGCCGCGGAGCTGCGCGGGAGGGCGCCCCTCTTTGCGGACTGCGCCCAGTCGGCCGGCTGCGTCGGGGTAGACCTCCCGTCGATGGGGTGCGACTTTGCGGCGTTCAACGGGTCAAAGTGGCTCTGCGGGCCGCTCGGGACGGGCGCCCTCTACTGCAGGGCGGGAGCCACCGCGATGCTCGAGCCGCCCGCCGTCGGCGCAGAGTCCTCGTCGGAGGAGGGGGGCCGGCTCGTCCACGTGGACGGGCACGCCAGGTTCGAGGCGGCGTTCCGCAACTATGCGGGCGCGGCGGGGCTTGCAGAGTCGGCGCGGTACCTGCTTGATATCGGGATCGGGGAGGTGCGCCGGCGCAACGCGCGACTTGCCGGGGTGCTGCGGGACGGGATATCGCGCATACCGGGGGCCACGGTGTACGGGCCCGACGACCCGGGGCTGCGGACGAGCATCGTGCCGTTCAACGTGGGGCGCGACCCCGCGTACGTGGTGGCCAGGCTGCGCTCGCGCGGGATCATGGTGGCCGAGAGGGAGATGGACGACGTGGGGATGGTGCGCGCCTCGCCGCACGTCTTTAACACGGAGGAGGAGATGGAGGAGGTCGTCCGGGTCCTGCGGTCCCTATGAGCCCTGCCCCTCTACGACCATCATGGTGAGGGTCGACTGGACCTCCGGTATGCGGCGGAGCCGCTCGGTGATGACGGCGCGGATCTCCTCGTGGGTGGGCGCCGAGAGCTTTACGATGATGTCATAGATGCCGTAGACGCCGCGCACCTCGTACCTGACGTCCCCGGCCGAGAGCAGCCTCTTGACCTCCTCGATGACGGGCACGTCGGACCCGAGGTCCGAGTTGAGCAGGACGAACGCGGTGGGCACGGGCCGGGGCGGCGGCCCGTTGGTATTTAATCCAAACGCTAAAAGCGGCCCCGGGCGGGGCGGGCCGCGTGAGCGCACCGGGCAACGCGTGGAGGAGGACGCACGGTCTAGTGACCGGCAGGCCGACCAACTTTTCATGGGTGGAGGAGGGCAGGCTGGCCGGGTGCGGGCTGCCGACGAGCGCCGCGGAGGTGCGGTGGCTCCACGGCCAGGGGATACGGGCCATCGTGACGGTGCGGGAGGTGCCGCTGCCGGACGCGTGGCTTGACGGGATCGAGTACCTCTTTGTCAGGACGGACGACATGAGGGCGCCGGCGCCGGGGCAGATCGAGCAGGCGATGGAGTTCCTGGCAGGGCAGGAGCGCGCCGGCAGGCCGGCCGTCGTGCACTGCGCGGCGGGGATCGGCAGGACCGGCACCGTGCTTGCCAGCTATATGGTGTCAAGGGGGATGCGGGCGCCCGACGCGATAAGGGCGCTGCGGCAGAGGAGGCCCGGATCCATCCAGTCGCCGGAGCAGGAGGAGGCCGTGCGGCTGTACGAGTCGCGCTCTGGACGGGCCGGCTAGATAACCTCGCTTGAGAGCGAGCCGTCCCTTGCGGTTATGCGGACCTTCTTTCCGCCCGCAAAGTGGAGCGTGACCCCGCCGGAGCCGTCCGGATCCTCGACCTTTTCGAGCTCCTGCATCTTGATATCGTCGAACTTTGCCACCGCGCATCACTCCGGGATGGAGACGGTCTCCACCGAGTCGCCGTCGGCCTTTACGAAGAGGAACCTGTTGTCCTTGAATATCACGGTGATGCCGCCCTCCTTGTCCGGCTCCTCCACCTCGAGGACCGGCTGCCCCAGCAGGCCGTCGTACTTTGCCATCGGGCGGGCCGCCGGCGCGGCCCCTTATATCCCTAGATGGTGATCTCGATCTCCCCGTGCGGGGCCCTCGCGCTGCCGGGATCGGTATAGAGGTGCTTTTGCCAGGACGCCGACGCCTCGGCCGACAGCTTGTGGGTGCCGGGCCCCAGGTCCGAGGCGCGGAAGACGAACCTCTCCTCAAAGTCGAACAGCTCCCGCCTGACCTCCTCCTCGGTCCCCATCACGAACGGCTCGAAGTTCTTTGCCACCTGGACCCAGATGCGGCGCTCCTTCATCGGGTTGACCAGCTTTGGGTTCCGGGTCCAGAATATGGACGCCTTCCTGTACGTGTCGACCGGCCTGCCAAGCTCCCTCTTCCTGATGCCTCCGGAGGTGAGCCGGACCGTGTACTTTAGCTTGAACGAGACGTCGTTGGCGTCATAGGCGCGGGTCCACCCCTCCTCGTTGAACGCCTCCCGGAGGCCCCCCTCGAGGGAGAATCTGGCGGTGACCTCGACGTTGTCCCCGGCCAGGCCGGAGGAGAGCGAGACCTCGGTGAGCCGGCTCGGGTCCATCGGGCGGCAATGGTTTATATCTACAATATGTGCCTTTGCGGAAAACATGGAGGCGCAGGTGATCACGTCGGGCCCGGGGGAGCTCAGCCTGTCGGTCAAGGAGGCCGACATCGGGATCCTGTACATCATCCAGCACGAGCTGCTCGGCGACGAGTCGGTCGACTTTGCGGGGGTCATCATAAAGCACCCGCTCACCAACGAGTGCTGGATGCGCGTCAGCTCGGGCTCAAAGCCGGCAGACGCGCTCAAAAAGTCAACCGAGTCGGCCATCAGGATGGCAGACGAGTTCAGGTCGCTCTTTGGCGAAAAGATGAAGGGATGAAGTTCTGCCCCTCGTGCGAGTCCAGGATGAGGAAGGACGGCGCCGTGCTGCGGTGCCCAAAGTGCGGCCGCGAGGAGGCCGGCCAGGCGGGGGCGGCGGCCCCGGCGCGGGAGGCCCCGGCGGCTCCCGGCGGCATCAACGTCTTTGAGGAGAACGAGGGGGACGAGATGCTGCCCACGATAGACATCGAGTGCGAAAAGTGCGGCAACGGCCAGGCGGCCTGGTGGATGCTGCAGACGCGGAGCGCCGACGAGCCGACGACCCAGTTCTACCGGTGTACAAAGTGCGGGTATACGTGGCGCAACTATGCGTGATAGACTTTAAATTAAACCGCCCGGGGCCCGTGGCCGGTTGACGTTCGAGGCAAAGACCGGCGGCTCTGACGACCTAAAGGCGGTCATATCGGCCATCTCGACCCTGGTGGAGGAGGCCACCTTCGAGGCGACCCCGGAGGGGATCACGTTCCGCGGGATGGACCCCTCGCACGTGGCCCTCATAGACATCGAGTGGCCCAACTCGGCCTTTGAAAAGTACGAGTGCGACGAGCAGGTCAACTTCGGGGTCCGGATAGACGAGTTCTCAAAGATAATCAAGAGGGCCGAGAAGAAGGACGACATCAGGATCAGCATAGAGGACAGCATGCTGGTGGTGGCCGTCGGCAAGAACAAAAAGTACAGGGTGCGCCTCATCGAGAGCTCGGCGACGGACACGCCGCTCCCCAAGATCCAGTACGAGGCAAAGCTGGTGCTGGCATCGCCAAAGTTCGACAAGGCGCTAGGCGACGTGGGGGTCGTCTCCGACTATCTTACGATCCGGGTCTCAAAGTCGGGCGCCGACTTTTCCGGCAAGGGGGACTCGGGGGAGGTGGAGATCGCCATAGACAAGGACGACGAGGGGACAAAGGAGGTCACCGCAAAGGCCGAGTGCACGGGCACCTACAGCCTCGAGTACCTGAACCCGGTGATAAAGGCGGTGGGGAACACGGCCAGCGAGGTGGCGTGCGAGTTCTCCAACTCAAAGCCGCTGAGGATCGAGTTCAAGGTGGCCAACATCGGCAGGATCCACTTTTACCTGGCCCCGCGCGTGGAGAGCTAGGGGGGCCGGGCGGGCCCCGCACGCGCCCCGAGTAAAAGGCATTTTAAGGATCGTCCCGGGCGGCCCCCCCATGAGGCTGGTGGTAAAGTACGGCGGCTCGTCCATAGCGGGGGCCGGCCAGGTCGGCGCCGTGGCGCGGTACGTGGCGGGGCTGGCGGCCGGAAACGAGGTCGCGGTGGTCTGCTCGGCGCCCGGCGGCACGACGGACGAGCTGCTGCGCATCGCGGACCTTGCAGGGGGCGGCGACAGGGGCGCCGCGTCGGACGCCGCGTCCGGCATAGCGGCGTCGTGCGCGGGGCTTGCGGGCGCCGCCGCGGAGGGGGACGCGCGCGAGGAGCTGCTGGCAAGGATAAGATCGGACTCTGCGGAGCTTGCCGCGCTAGTCGACGGGATGGCGCTGCTCGGCGAGGTGACTCCAAGATCAAGGGACCACCTGCTGTCGTTCGGCGAGCGCCTCTCGGCGGCCGTCCTGTCGGCCGCCATATCGGGCGCGGGCGCGCCTTCCGTGCCGCTGACGGGCAAGGAGGCCGGCATAATGACGGACTCGAACTTTGGCGCGTCAAGGCCGCTGATGGACACCACCAGGCGCAGGGTCTCAAAGGAGGTCGGCTCGCTGGTATCGGGCGGGACGGTCCCGGTGGTGGGCGGGTTCGCGGGCGCCGACCAGCACGGCCGCGTCACCACGTTCGGCAGGGGCGGCTCGGACTATACGGCCGCCATAGTGGGGTCGTGCATCGGCGCCGACGAGATCTGGCTGATGAGCGACGTGGCGGGGCTCATGACGGCCGACCCGAGGGTGGTGCCGGGCGCCTCGCTGATAGGGCGCGTCACGTACGCCGAGGCCGTCGAGATGGCGCTCTTTGGCGCAAAGCAGATACACCCGCGCACCTTCGAGCCGGTGCTCGAGGCGGGGATCCCGATGAGGATACGCAGCTCGACTGACACGGAAAACCCCGGCACGCTGGTCCACGGCGGGGAGCCGGAGGGGGCGGGGGACGCCGCAAAGTGCGTGAGCAGCATCAGGGGCTGCGGGCTGGTCGACATCCGGGGGGGCAGCATGGTGGGCACGCCGGGCACGGCGGGCCGGATATTCGAGAGGCTGGCGCGCGCCGGCGTCAACGTGATGATGATATCGCAGAACCCGTCCGAGTCGAGCATCACGATCGTGGTGAGGAACTCGGACCTTGACGGGGCGGTGCGCGCGCTCGAGGGGGGGCTGCACGAGCCGGGGATACGCAAGCTTGACGTCACGACCGAGGTGGCGATAATAGCCCTGATAGGGGCCGGGATGAGGGGGGCCGTCGGGGTCGCCTCGAGGGCGTTCGGGGCCGTCGAGAGGCGGGGCATCAACGTGATGATGATAACGCAGGGGTCCTCGGAGCTGAACCTGGCGTTTGTAGTGAGGAACGGGGACGCGGACGGGGCGGTGCAGGCGCTGCACGAGGCGTTCGGGCTCGGCGCGTGATCCGCGCGCAGAATAAGACACGCGCTGGCCGCGGCGGTAAGTTTTTCCCGCGCGCGCGGCGCATTATGGCGGGATCGGCGCGCGCGGGCGCGGGTTAAATAAGAGGAGGGACGGCGCGACGCATGAAGGTGCTCATGGCGGCGGTCTTTGCTGCTGCGGTCCTCGGTACCGGGGCCGCGTATGCCGGGCAGGCGTACGCGGAACCGGACGGTGCCGAGCCGTACCAGCTGGCCGACGCCTTCCATGCGCTGGAAGTGATGGACCGGTTCGCGGCCCTTGACGACTCGTACTACCTGGTGGTGGACGAGGACAAGGCAGCGGCCGATCCCGAGGTGACCGATCTCGACCTTGAGATCGCGCTCGTCTACGCGGCGCACAACGACGCCCTCGTGGAGGCGATACTGGCCGGCGACAACCCGGACACGTTCGACGAGGGGCCCGTGAGGGAGGCAATATCCGACCTCACTAGCGGCAAGCTCAGGCTGGTCTTTACGGAAGGGCTTGAGGAGCTGCTGGAGGGCCCGTTCTCGGACGCGGCCGGACTGCTGGTCTTCGTCTACTACATGTCCCAGGACATGCAGGGGTAGGAACCACTCACGGCCGGCGGCCCGACGGGCCGCCCGGCCCTTTTTCCCGCCGGTATGAATCCACGCCCCCCTGCCGGGCTGCGGGGGCCGATCCGGCCGGGGCCGCCGGGCCTCTGGCGGGCCGCGCGCCGCATGACCGTCCGCACGCGTTGTTCGTCGGATCAAGCCCGGGGTTGTCCACGAAGGCCGGCGGCATCTCCGGGCGGGTGGCCAGCTTTGCGCCGTACTTGTAACCGAGGCGCGTGTACGGCGATCCCGGCTACTTGCCGGCCGGGCCCGCCTTGCCGCTTATATTGAGCCCCGCGCGCCGCCCGCCTGATGGCACTGCGCGGGGTACCCCCACTCGACGTCAAGGCGCGCCGGCACCTGATCCGCATCCTAGAGTCGGAGCCGACGGAGGAAAAGCTGGAGATGCTCAAGAGGGCGGACAGGGTGTTTGCCGAGACAAAGTGGAGCGACCGTGACGGGTTCAAGATCCGTGGTTGACGGACTGTACTAGCGATCATAATTAATTTTCAGGGTATCGTCCGCTGCAGGTACGCAAAGACGTCAAGATCGAACCTTTTCCGCCTGATATACGCGTAGAGGGCCCGCCTCAGATCCCCGACGGTCTCGTAGTATATCGTGGCGACGTCCTTCTTCATCTGGCGCCAGCACTCCTCGATCGCGTTGAGGTGGGGCGCCCCGACCGGGAGGCTCTTGAGCACGATGTCGTCGCGGTGCTCCCTTACGTACCTCCTGACATCGAGGTTATTGTGCGCGCCATAGTTGTCCATGATCATGACGAACCTCCCGTACCTTGCGTGCAGTTTTTTCACCAGGCGCAGGAACGCCCTGCCGTTGTTCTTTTTCGCGCGGATCATGACGTGCGTCCCGTCGTCGGCGAGCCCGCCGAGCAGAATCGTCCTCGTGTGTCTGCCGCTGTACTGGCGCACGGGCCTGGATCCCGGCCCCTGCCACGATCTTGACGGCCGGGTCTGGTGGTGGAACACGCACTCGTCCTCCGCGACCAGCCTGTATCCGCGGTTCATCAGGCGTGAGATGTGCGGCAGGTTGGCCCTCTTCCACGCCTCGCACT
>UYNY03000015.1 GCA_900620265.3 Nitrosopumilaceae archaeon
GGCGCGTGTACGCCGAGTACAACGGCCGGCACGGCATGGTCGCCGTGCACGGCGCCATAACCGAGGACAACCGGCACTGCTTCAGGTTCTACGACGGTGCCACGAGGCACACGTTCCTGGACTTTCTCAAGGAGCTGCGGAGGGAGTTCGGGAAGGTGTTCCTGATCGTGGACAGGGGGAGCCCGCACACGTCCAGGCTGGTGACGGAATATTTGGAGGACCACCCCGAGATCGTGGTGGAGTACTTTCCGACGGGATCCCCGTATCTGAACGCGATCGAGGAGGTGTGGCACCAGGCAAAGCGCATCCTGCAGGTGTCGGAATACTACGAGGACTTCCAAGAGTTCCTGCACGTGGTGTCGGAGTACTTTAGGACGGTCAGGATCAGGCTGGACATCAAAAAGTTCATGCAAAGGGCACCTCTGACGGCGATCAGAAATTTATGATCCTAGCTATAGTCCGGGCCCGAGCCCGCCCACACGTGATTGTGGCTGGGATCGACAAGGTCCGAGAGCATGTCTACTAGAAAGTCGTTGTACTTTGGAAGCGACCTTGTCCCGTTAATGTAGGCATACGGGTCTACGTCCCCGTCAAGCACCTGCGCCAGCACCCGTTCAACCTCCTCCTGCTCCGGGGTGAGGGCGTATGCCTCTGCGGATCCTCCCCTGAAAGTAGACGGGGGGACTTCGCCCAGATACAGGTTGTCGAAATGTATCAAGCTCGATGGCGGACCATCCATAGACATACCCACAGTGACATTTTCAGAACCTTTTAGAACTCTGCTGACCTCGTTTAATCTTACATTCCAAGTAGACGTAGGCGGGTCACTCCACAAAGGCATCAAAAATGATAACCGTTGGTCGCCACGGAGATAGAGATATCCAATATCGGTATGGTTAAATTTAGATTGGATTCCAAAATACGCGGTTTCAAGGGGCCGATCAAAATGAAATACCTTACCAATACCATTGAAATTGCTATATGAAGTAACAAAAAACTTTAGGGATGGGGCGGGGTTCCCAACGTCATCGTCAATGTAAAAAGTAGATGCATCGGGAACAGACAACAGCCATCCTTCGATGCTAGAAAAATCATCGTGTAATACCAGAGGCGGGGGTAGCGTTAAAGCAGACGACTTCGCCTTGATATTTCTCTCCCCTTGCACATGTACGTGTACTACGTATTTGGTGTCAGAGTCTAAATCAGAGAACGTGTGCGTGGTGGCACGTATACTGGCTCCTTGAATTCGCTTCCCGGTACCCGATTCGGTAAGCGACACGACATACGTGGTTTGATCCTCGAATCCGTCCCATGTGGCACGAATGCCGTTATGGGAGCTCTCCAGCACCAGATTTTCTATCTTCTTGTGTATCACGGTCACGGCCATATCGTATATGGCTTTGTTGCCGACATCGTCAGTAGCGGTAAACCGTACGGTTGTGTTTCCGGGCGGGAACCTGTAACCCGGGGCGTGAGAGCTGGTCACGGCCACGTCAAGATCGATCGTGTCAACGGCCCGTGGGATCTCAAAGGTGACCGGTATCCTTTTACCGTTTTTTGAGACGACCGCCACGTGATCCGGCACGTCCAGAAACACGGGAGGTTCGTCATCCAGCACCACGACGGTGGTGCTCATAACAAGATCCTCCCCCTTGTAATCAACCACGTACCAGAACACGGTCGTATTTCCAGCCAGATAGTGGGTGGAATAGTTCGTGGTATAGTTGACAGCTCCTTGTACGGTATGCGGGCCGGTGATCGGCACCCGCGTAAGGAACCCCTCTGCGTCTACGACCACCACGTCGGGCGGCCAGATAATCTCCGCTTCTGCATCAAACGGAATGAACGACATGCAAAGCGCTATTATGACGGTCGGATATACATACAACTGCAAAAATCGGTTGTTTATATGAGCTTTCATCTCGAACCAGTCGATCCTCCACGATATTCATCAAACGGTAATTCTGTACCAAGGTACAGATTATCAATATACAGGGTATTCCCAGCAGTGTAAAGGAAGTAACGAGGAAGAAGTATTTTAAGTTCGACAGAATCATTTGTATGTGCCGCATGGGTCACATCTAATGTGAACTTGCTCCATTCTGTAGTAGTTAGCAAGGCGCCTGATCCGTCAATCCTATGGGGGACATCAGTTACATGTATCTGAAAAATATGTCTTGGAATTGCTGTTTTGTGGTCAAAGCTGAGATATAGTTTCATATCGTTCAGATCAGGCAGGTTGTCAAAGAGTATTGTTATTACATCGTTAGAAGAATAATAGTGAGTGAGAAAACGTGAAACATTTGATGAGTTGAAATACATGGATGGTGCGGGAGCGCCAACTGTATCACTAAACACATTTACGGAGTCAGGAATTTTGACAGGATGACCATTCCTACGAAATTCTGAAAGGATTTTTTTATCATCAAAGCCGTAAAACACCTTGAACGGCTCGTCCAGCGTGGACGTGGTGGATCCCGCCTTGATCCGCCGGTCGTCGCTCAGGTATATAGTCACCTCGTAGTCCGTCCCGGGCTCCAGGTTGGAGAACGTGTACACGGTCCTGCTTGTCGTGGCGTCCTCTATCTTCTTCTTGCTGCCTGCCTCTGTGATGAACGCTCCATACGACGTGTGGTTGCCAAACCGGTCCCACTCGGCCCGTATCTTGTCGTGGGTCCGCGTCAGCACCAGGTTCTCCACACCCAGCTGCTTTACTGCCACCACCAGCTCGTGCACCGCCTTGTTCCCCGAGTCGTCGACCGCCGTAAAGGTCACCGTCGTGTTCCCCGGGGGGAACTTTGAGCCCGGCTTGTGTGAGCTGGACACGTCCACGTCAAGATCCGCCAGATCGGCGGCGCCCGGCACCTCGAACTGGACGGGCAGCTTTTTCTTACCTAGGGGTATGCGGTGCTCGGTATATTCCGGGGGATCCCCCATAAACCACGGGGGCGTCGTGTCCTGCACCGTCACGATCGTGGTGGCAAGGCCCAGGTTCCCGGCCGCGTCCCGCGCAAGCCAGACCACCTTTGTCGTACCGACGGTGTACTGCTCTGGCGCGCTGCTGGTAAACTCCAGGTCAAGAGACGGGTCGTGGCCGGGCTCCTCAAGATCGATCCTTGTAAAGAACCCCTCCGCCTCCTCCACCACGTCGGCGGGATCGGTCAGCTGTATGATGTCGGCGTGGGCAAGTGACACCCCCGACAACACCGCCACAAAGGCGGCGGCCCCGGCCATCGCGCCCCGCATTCCCAGACGCGGGGGTCATAGGTATTTAAGCTTGCGATCATGATGCCCGTGCGGGATCAGGCGGGGCGGCCCCACGGATGCCCGGCCCCGTGCGGGGGATCCCGGGAAAGGTCCCCCGCCGCGTTCAAATTATGCCCCCCGGGCAGGCCGCCCCATCCGAGGCATGCGCATAAACGACAGGATAAGGATGGCCACGTTCCTCCAGAATGCCGGCCTCGGGTCCGTCTTTGTCTTCATGCCGGTGATAGCAAGGGACGTCTCGGCGTCCATCCTAGAGACGGGCGTCATAATAGCGTCGTTCAGCCTCGCCCAGATACTCTCGGAGCTCTACTTTGGGAGGGCGTCGGACAGGCGGGGCGGGCGCCTGCCCTTCATCAGGGGCGGCTTTGCCGCCTGCTCCGTGGCGTTCGGCCTGCACTACCTGGCGGGGGATCCGGCCGTCCTGCTGGGCGCCCGGATCGCGGCGGGGGCCGCGTACGGGATCATGGCGCCGGCCATCCTGGCGTACGCGTACGAGGCGGGCGCCGAGAAGAGAAAGGTGGCCTCGGTGGTCTCGTTCCACGCGCTCGGGTGGCTTGCCGGCATAATGGCCGCCGGCCTCACAAACGACACGCACCTGATATTCCTGGTGTCGTCGGGGATGTTCGCGGCCGGGCTCGCCGTCTCGATGCGGCTGCCGGCCGCCGAGGTGGCGCGCGAGGGAGGCAGGGGCGCCATGCGGCGCATAATATCCGAGAACAGGTACCTCTTCCTCTCGCTCCTGATGAGGCACGTGGGGGCCGCATCGGTGTGGACGGTCCTGCCCCTGATGATAACGGAGCAGCTGGGCGGCCAGCTGCACCACATATCCATAGTCTACATATCAAACACGGCGACGGCTTTCGCGGTGATGACTCTGATGGCAAGCCGCATCCGGATCCCGCACATTGCAAAGTTCAAGATCGGCGTCGGGCTGACGACGCTGGTCTTCGTCGGGCTGCTCTTTGCGCGGGAGTGGTGGCACGCCATGCCGTTCATGGCGCTCGTCGGCGCCACGTGGGCGTTCCTGTACATCGGGGGCAACTTCCACCTGATGGAGCGCAACCCAAAGTCAACTAGCACCGGGGTATTCAGCTCCACCATATCCATCGCCACGGTGGCCGGCCCGCTGGCGGCGGGCCTGATAGCGTCGGCCCACGGGTACGGGGCCGTCCTCTACTTTGCAATAGCCGTGATCGTGGCCGCGTTCGGCGTCTCTCTGCTGGCCCCGTACAGGAGGGCCGGCTGGCCCGGTGCCGGCAGGGGGGCCGCGCGGGGCGGGGGATCAGGGGGCGGTGCCTGACGGCCGGCGTGGAATGCCGCCCGCATACAAACGGGCCGCAGGCGCCGGCCGCCCCGGATCCCCCGTGCAGGGACCCCCCAAGGCGGAGCGGTTATTAGCCGGTGGGGCCGACCGCGCCCATGGAGGACAGGCACCGGGATCCGCTGCTAAATGAGGACGAGGACATAGAAAAGTACAGGGAGATGGACATCGTGGTGATCGACGGCAAGATAGTGGCGGCGTTCAAGGGCGATCTGGATCCAGAGGTGATGGAGAAGATCAGGGCAAAGTATCCGGGCAAAATACCGCACATCAGAGGGATACCGCCAAAGGGGGCCATATTCATATAGCCGGCACGGTCACGTCGTTTGCTTGTAGGCGGGTTGGCGAATACGGTGCCCTTCACGGCAGGGGACCCAGCTGCCTCGGATCCCCCGCCCGGACTTTCAAAGTGAGTGTTTATTAACAGGTGGATCCGAGGAGGATCATGGAGGACAGGCACCGGGATCCGTTCCTAAACGAGGACGAGGACATAGAAAAGTACAGGGAGATGGACATCGTGGCGGTAGACGGCAAGATAGTGGCGGCATTCAAGGACGATTTGGATCCAGAGGTGATGAAGAAGATCAGGGCAAAGTATCCCGACAAGAGACTGCACATCAGAGGGATACCCGCAAAGGGGACCATATTCATATAATCGACATGGTCACTTCGTTTGCGTACAGACGGGTGAATAAATACGGAGGGTTACAGCCATGTCTGGAGTGCGTAATAAAGCACCAAGTCGAAGTAGACGCCATGGCCCTGGTAGACTCGGGGGCGAACATAGACATCGGCATCCCGTGGAGCGTGGCAAGAAACATAGGCATGGCGGCGGGCGAACTGGTCGAGATAACGGGCTCGTCCGGAAAGTTCGGCGCCCGCACGGCCCGGCTCGACGGGATACACATCATGGATCCCGGCGGCGGGTACTCTGACGCCTTCAGGAACATCGACGCGGTGATCCTCCCAAGGGGCGTGCATCTGCCCTACGTCATCCTGGGCCGCGGCATGCTGCTCGGCCGCTACGACGCGGGGTTCTCCGAGACGGACGGCACGGTCACGCTGTCGCGCCGCTAGCGGCGGGACATCCCCGACAGCAGCCTCGCCAGCCCCGCAAGGGATCCCCCGTGGACGGTGCAGCCGGGCCACGCGCCGGCAGCGGCGCGCCCGCCGACCACCACCGGCACCCCGGCCCCCGACACCATCTCTACGAGCCGCCTCGCGGCCCGCACGTTGTCCTCCAGCGTGACAGAGACGAGCACCACGGCCGGCCTCCAGTCGGCCGCGTCGTCGGCGGCCGCCTGCGCCGGGACCGACGGGGCTATGTTGCGCACGTCAAACCCGCGGGAGACCAGGTACGATGTTATGACGTGGCACCCGATGCAGTGCTCCTCCCCCTCCGGCGAGCAGACCATCACCCTGGTGCCGCCGCCTCGGGGCCGCGGCGTCAGGCGCCCGGCCAGAGATATGGCCGTGTTGCTGCAGACGTGCTCGACCCCGATGCCGAGCCTGCCTGCCACCCAGAGCCGCCCCACCTCGGACATCGCGGGGCGGAGCACCGCCTCGTAGAACCGGCCCAGCCCCCCGCCGTACCCCCTGTACGCGGTGGCGGCCGCCTCCACGTCGCCGTCCAAGAGGGCGGCAAGCAGCGACTCGGCCGTCCGGTCCGGCCCCTGCCCCGGCCCCGCCGCCGACGCCAGGAACTCTGCCGTCCGTCCGTTCCGGTACTCCTCCGGGACATCCTCAACCGTCACGTCCCCGGCCCTGCCAAGGTACCGAAGTATCTCCTGCCTCGAGGACTTTCTTGCCGGATCCCAGACGCTCCTTACCAGGTACACGTACCTCTCGCCGCGGACGGTCTTTGAACGGAGGAAGGCCAACCTACCTTATCGGGATCTGCGCCCCGCCCCACGGCTCTGATATCCTGAAGACGTATTCCCGCGACGGGTCGTACTCGAACTCCGTCCCGCCGTACCCGATGTTGGGCCCGAACAGCATGTTAAAGACGCGCCAGTCCCCGGGCCTCAGCACTATCTGGCCGCTCGTAAAGTCCATGCCGGAGAACTTGAACGCCCGCTCCCCGTCCCACACGTCGTACGAGCATATCGAGGGGCCGGTGCACGCGAGCACCACGTTCTCAGAGCCGGTGTTCTCTGCAAGTATCCGGACGGTCAGCACCGGCGTGGAGCCCTCCTGGATCTCGTTGCCGTCCGTCCCAAGCCCCGGATAGTAGAATACGACGCTGCCGACGCGGTGCGGCTCCGAGTTGGCCCTGTACCATACAAGGTCGATCCTCTTCTGCACGTCCTCCCTGCACTCGCTCCTCTCAAGGGCCCTGCGCAGCTCCTCGCACGCGAGAAGCTCGGCCTCGAGGGCCGAGGTGTCGGCGCCGCCGGCCGCGCCGCCGTCCATCGCCGCCATGTCGTCCATCGCGCCGCCTGCCGCGGCACCGTCCATAGATGCGCCATCTGCCGCCCCGCCGTCTGCGCCGCCCCGGCCGGCGTCCACCACTATCACCCCGACTGATACCAGGTGCCCTATCCCGGATGCAAAGTCAGAGTCGGGGATGGCGCCCTCGGCCCACCAGCCGGCGCTCGACCGGACCCAGTCCGGTATCCCCCCGCCGGCGGCGCCGGACGACTCTGGGATCTCGACGTCGATGAACCCCTCGCCGATGAGGTATGCTATCCCCCTTGCAAACTCGTCGTCGGGGATGGCCCCCTCGGCCCACCAGCCGGCGCTAGTCTTGACCCAGTCAGGTATCTCTGCGGCATGTGCAACGGGGACCACAAGCAGAAGTGCGAGGACAGCGTAGGCCTTCACGAACCGCCATGGGCCTACGTCATATTTAAAGCAGTGAATGGGGGGAAAGCTGGTGCCAACAATTGAGCTGGTGCTAACGCCGCAGCCCCCACCTTGACATGACCGCGTCCTCGGCCCGCCTGAATACGACCCCGTCCACCACGAGCCCTATCGCCATTATCACCAGCATGATGGCCATCACGTACGAGACGTCCGTCAGTGATCGCGCCGCGTACAGCAGGTGCCCGAGCCCGAGGAACGCAAAGAGCAGCTCGGCCCCTATCACGCCGCGCCATGCAAACGCCCACCCCTGCTTGAACCCGGTTATCATGTGCGGAAAGGCGGCCGGCAGCAGCACCGAGAAGAGGAGCTGGGCGCCCCCGGCGCCCATGTTCCGCGCCGCCTCGATATGGTGGGGGTCGATGTTGCGCACCCCCGTGTACGTGTTGATGGTGACTGCAAAGACTGCCCCGACGGCCACCACGAATATGATCCCCGCGTCCGTCAGCCCGTACCAGAGGATCGCAAGGGGCACCCACGCTATCGACGGGATCGACTGGAGTCCGAGCACCAGCGAGCCGGCCGTCTGGTTGACGGCCTCGGAGCGCGCCATCAGCACGCCGAGCGCCACGCCGCCGCCGACGGCGATCCCGAGTCCTGCCAGCAGCCGCCACATGCTCGTCGCGATCCCGTAGAACAGCCCGCCCTCCGTCGCGCCAAACGCGAGGTCCTCGGCCACCTCGTAGGGTGACGGCAGGACGCCCGGCGGCAGCACGCCGGACGCGTGGATCACGTGCCAGAGTGCCACAAGGCCGCCGTAAAAGGCGGCCCTGTAGAGGGCGTACCTCAAGGCGCCCCGCCCAGCGCGGCCGAGATCTCCGCCTTTACGGGCCCGAGCCCCGGATCCCCCGCGGCGCGCGGGCGCGGCAGGCCGTTCTCCACGACCGCCCGCACCTCGGAGGGCCGGCTCCCAAAGACCGCTATCCTGGTGCCGAGGACGGCCGCCTCCTCGACGTTGTGGGTGACAAAGATGACCGTCTTTGCCGTCCGGGCCCAGATCTGCTGCACCTCGCCCAGCAGCAGGTTGCGCGTGCCCTCGTCAAGGGCCGCAAACGGCTCGTCCATCAGCAGCACGTCGGGATCCATCGCAAGGGCCCGCGCTATTGCCACGCGCTGCTTCATCCCGGTGGATAGCTGGTACGTATAGTACCTTGAGAACCTCGAGAGCTGCATCATGTCAAGGTACCTTGCAGATATCTCGGCCCGCTCGGCACGCGGCAGGCCGGCCATCCGCAGCCCGAACTCGACGTTGTCCTGCACGTCCATCCACGGGAAGAGGGCCCCCTCCTGGAAGACCATTATCCTCTCGGGGCCGGTCCCCGAGACGGGCCGCCCGTCAAAGAGCAGCGAGCCCCCGTCCGCCGCGTCAAGCCCCGCCGCTATCCTCAGGAACGTCGACTTGCCGCACCCCGACGGCCCCACGATGCAGAGGAACTCGCCGGCCTCGACCCCGAGGTCTATCCCGCCGAGCGCCTCGAGCGAGTGCGACCCGCTGCGGAACCCCTTGCGGATCCCGCGCGCCTCTATCTTCATCCGCCCGCTCCGTAAAAGAGGCCCGAGAGGTCGTACGCGTGGCGCCCGAGGTACCCGAGCCTGCCGGCCTTTTCGGCAAACTCCAGCACCATGCCCTCGTCGGCCTCGGCAGTTATCACGACGTTGCCTAGCGCCTCGTCGAGCACCCGGTCGGGCAGCGGCCTGCCAAGGTACGATCCGAGGAACCCGTTTATGATGTCGCGCGCGCCCTCCGGGTCGCCGGCTATCCGGCCCGCCGCCTCCGCGTGCGATGCCAGCAGGTCCTCGACGGCGCCCGGGTTGCGCCCGGCGTACCCCGCGTCGACTACCAGCACCGCCGAGGCAAACCCGCCGCCGGGCCACACCTCCTCCTCGCGGAAGATCCTCTCCCCGCCGGCATCCACGAGCAGCGTGGCCCACGGCTCTGCCACCCAGGCCCCGTCGATCCTGCCCGTCGTGAACAGCGAGTATATGTCGGGGTACGGCACGTTGTGGACCACCACCGTCCCGCCGAGCTCGGCGGGCGCGAGGCCGTGCGCCGCGAGCGAGTCGCGCAGCGAGACGTCCTGCGTGTTGCCTATCTGCGGCGCCCCTATGCGCGTCCCGCCAAGGTCGGCTATGCCGGAGATGCCCGCGCCCGGCGCCGCCACAAAGCTTGCGCCCCCGGTGGCCGCCCCCGCCAGGACCTGGATCCGGCCGCCCGAGTTGATGTGCCCGTTCACCGCGGGGCCGGGCCCCACGTATGCGGCGTCTATTGATCCGGCCAGCATCGCCTCGATCGCCTGCGGCCCGCTGTCAAAGACGCGCGTCTGGGCGTCCCCGTAGAGCCCGAGCGAGGAGCCCACTATCGGTATGGCGTGCGCCACGTTGGACGAGTGAGCCATCCGCAGCGTCGGCTGCTCCCCGCCCTGGTACGAGGCCGCCGCCAGCAGAAGGGCCGCGGCGCCGGCCAGCAGGGCCACCAGCATCCTCACGCGCCGCGGTCCGGCGGGGCGGTTAAAAAATAATCGTATTTTAGCTCGAGCTAGGGCGGGCGCGGCTATCCCACGGCGACTGCGGGCGTGCCCACGGGCCGGATTCCGTTCCTGTCAAAGCGGCCCGCGTCCACGCACGTCCCGCACCCGGGCGGCGGCTCGAGCAGGTCCGTGTGTGTAGGATGCGCTACCTAGGCGATGTCGGCCGGCGCCTCTTGGATCGTGCCGCCGTCCGCATGTCACGACGGCAGGCCGGGCCCCTCACATACGCGCGCCGGCCAGGGCCGCGGCGGCCCGGATCCGTCCGGCCCCCTCACAAGAGATAAATTCCAACCTCGGGCCGGCCCCGCCCATGGCAGATACTGCCGTGCTGGCGTTCTCCGGCGGGCTTGACACGTCGGTCGCAGTCAGGTACCTGCAGGAGGCCGGCATGGACGTGGTGACCGTCACCGTCGACGTGGGGCAGGGCGGCGACTTTGCCGCCGTGGCCGCAAAGGCAAGGAGGCTCGGCGCAAGGAGGCACTATAACATCGACGCAAGGAGGGAGTTCGTCTCAGGCTACGTCATACCGGCGATAAAGGCAAACGCCCTGTACCAGAAAAAGTACAGCCTCGCCACGGCGCTCGCAAGGCCCCTGATAGCGGAAAAGATGCTAAAGGTGGCATCCAGGGTCGGCGCCGGCGCCCTTGCGCACGGCTGCTCCGGCAAGGGCAACGACCAGGTGCGCTTTGACGTGGCGCTGCGCGCCGGATCCGACCTCCCCATAGTTGCGCCCATACGGGACGGCAACCTTGACAGGGAGGAGGAGCTCGAGTTTGCAAAAAAGCACGGCATCCACGTCGAAAAGGTGGCAAAAAAGTACAGCATTGACGAGAACCTCTGGGGCCGCGCCATCGAGGGCGGCGACATCGAGGACGCGTACAAGGAGCCGCCGGATTCGGCGTTCGAGTGGGTCAGGCCGTCGGGCCAGGAGAGGCCCGTCTACGCCGAGATCGAGTTCAGGCGCGGCGTCCCGGTCCGGGCCGACTCCGTCCGCGGCGCCCTTGCTATCATCGAGCACCTCAACGCAAAGGCGGGCCGCGCCGGCGTCGGCATCACCGACCACATCGAGGACAGGACGGTCGGGATAAAGTCGCGCGAGGTCTACGAGGCGCCCGCCGCCACCTGCCTCATCGAGGCGCACGCCGACCTTGAGAAGATGGTGCACACCAGCCACCAGACCAGGTTCAAGGGGGTGGTCGACGAGCAGTGGGCCCACCTTGCCTACACCGGCCTCTGGCAGGACCCCCTCAGGCGCGACCTTGACGCCTATATCGAGAGGTGCCAGCAGAACGTCACGGGGACGGTCCGGCTCCGCCTCCACAGGGGGTCGGTCAGGGTCGCCGGGCGCAGGTCCCCCTCCTCCCTCTACGACGTGGGGGCGGCCACCTACGGGGCCGGCTCGACGTTCGAGCAGGGGCTGGCGGCCGGCTTTGCGGAGCTCTGGGGGATGCAGTCAACAGAAGCTGTTAAATTACAAAAAAAGGGCCGGGCCGGCACATGAACTGCCCCGAGTGCGACGCCCCCATAAGCGTCCCTGACGACGCGGCCGCCGGAGAGCTGGTGGCGTGCCCCGACTGCGGCGCCGACTACGAGGTGGCGCGCAGCGGCGGCTCGCTGGAGCTCAAAAAGGCCGAGAGCATTGGCGAAGACTGGGGGGAGTGATGCCCAGGCTCTGCATCGCCTTCGACCGCCTCCGGGCGGAGGAGAAGATGCTGAGGGACAGCGCAGAGGGCGCAGGCTATGCGCCCCTGATGGTCGACGCAAAGACGGTCCGCGCCGGCACGTCGTCGGGAGCCGCCCCGTTCGGCGACGCCGTGCTTGAGAGGTGCGTCAGCTACTTTCGCGGGCTGCACCTGTCGGCCCACATCGAGATGCTCGGGATCCCGGTAGTCAACACGCTGGCAGTCGCGTCGGCGTGCGGCGACAAGCTCCTGATGACCGCCCGGCTCAAGGCGGCCGGCGTCCCGACCCCGGAGACGCACTTTGCATTCTCGGCGGAGGCGGCGGCGGAGTGCGCCGAGAGGGAGGGGTACCCCCTGGTCATCAAGCCGCTTGTCGGCAGCTGGGGGCGCGGCGTGGTCCCGATACGGGACAGGGACGCCCTTGACGCGATCATCGAGATCAGGTCCGTGCGCGACGGCCCGCACGACCGCATCTACTACCTGCAGGAGCTCGTCGACAGGCCGCCCCGGGACATCAGGGTCGTCACGGTGGGCGGCGAGCCGGTGGCCGCCATGTACCGCAGGTCCGGCGGGTTCAAGACGAACCTGGCGCTCGACGGGACGCAGGAGCCGTGCCGGATCACCCCCGAGATGGCAGAGCTGGCATCAAGGGCGTCAGAGGCCGTCGGGGGCGGGATACTGGGGGTCGACATGATGGAGGACAGGTCCAGGGGGCTGCTGGTCCACGAGGTGAACAACACGGTCGAGTTCAAGGGGATATCGAGGGTGACGGAGGCCGACATTCCGGGGGCGATGGTGGGGTACGCGGCGGGCCTTGTCAGGAAATAAATTATGCCGCGCGGGGGCGTGGGCATGAGGGTAGGAGTGGTAGGGGCGTCAGGCTACGTGGGCGGCGAGACGCTCCGCCTGCTGGTCAACCACCCGGAGGTCGAGATAACGGTCGTCTCGTCGAGGAACCACGCGGGCCAGTATCTGCACCGCATCCAGCCGAGCCTCAAGGGGTTCACCGACCTCGTCTTTTCCGACCTTGACTACGAGGAGATGGCCTCAAAGTGCGACCTCGTCTTCACGGCGGTCCCCCACGGCAGCGCGGCCGAGATAGTAAAGGCCCTCTACGACAGGGGCGTCAAGATAGTGGACCTTAGCGCCGACTACCGCCTGCACGAGCAGGACGGATACGGCAAGTGGTACGGCTGGACCCACCCGCACCCAGAGTACCTTGAGAGGTCAGTCTACGGGGTCCCCGAGCTGCACAGGGAGCAGATAAGAAAGGCCCAGCTGGTCTCGTGCCCGGGCTGCATGGCGGTCACCTCCACGCTGGCGCTCGCCCCCCTCATCAGGGAGGGGATGGTCGAGACGGAGCACATCGTCGTCGACTCGAAGATAGGGTCGTCGGGCGCGGGATCGGGGTCCGGGACGGCCCACGCGATGAGGGCCGGCGTCATCAGGCCCTACAAGCCGTCCGGCCACAGGCACACCGGCGAGATAGAGCAGGAGCTGAGCGGGGTGGCCGGCGGGAGGATCAGGGTCTCGATGAGCCCGCACGCAGTCGACGTGGTGCGCGGGATACTCTGCACGGCGCACACGTTCCTTGCCAGGGAGGTCGACGAGAAGGAGGTGTGGAGGGCGTACAGGAAGGCGTACGGGGAGGAGCGGTTCGTCAGGCTCATACGGGACAAGAAGGGCCTCTACAAGTTCCCGGACCCAAAGTTCGTCGTGGGATCCAACTTTTGCGACGTCGGGTTCGACATGGATCCGGACAACAACAGGCTGGTGGCGCTCTCGGCGTCGGACAACCTGATGAAGGGGGCCGCCGGATCGGCCATCCAGAACATGAACGTGATGTGCGGCTTTGACGAGTCGGCGGGGCTCATGTACACCCCGCTCACCCCCGTGTAGGGATGATCACCATAAAGATCGGCGGCAGCATAGTGGACGGGCTACACACGTCGGCCGTGGGGGACATCGCGGCGGTGGCGCGCGGGGAGGGCGTGGTGCTCGTGCACGGCGGCGGCAAGGAGGTCACCGGCATGTGCGGCAGGCTCGGCGTCGAGCCGAGGTTCGTGACGTCCCCGTCAGGCAAGCGGAGCAGGTACACGGACGCCGAGACGGCCGAGATATTCACCATGGTGATGGCCGGGCGCGTGAACAAGGGGATAGTGAGGATGCTCCAGGAGGCCGGCGTCAACGCGGTCGGCGTCACGGGCGCCGACGCCCGCCTGATGGAGGCCGAGAGGAAGGGGAGGCTGGTCATCATGAACGAGAGGGGCAGGAAGCAGGCGATCGAGGGCGGGTATACCGGAAAGGTGACGTCGGTCAACGGGGGGTTCCTCCGCATGCTGCTTGACGGCGGGTACGTGCCGGTCGTGGCCCCGGTGGCGCTAGGCGCCAGCCACGAGTTCCTCAACGTGGACGGGGACAGGGCGGCGGCCCACGTGGCGGGCGCCACAAAGTCTGACAGGATCATCTTCATAACGGACGTGGACGGCTACCTGAGGGACGGCGCGACGGTCCCCCGGATACCTGCCGGCGAGGTGATGGCCGAGCGCGAGAGGGCCGGCCCGGGGATGGAGAAGAAGCTGCTGGCGGCCGCCGAGGCGCTCGGCATGGGCGTCGGCGAGGCGCTCATCGCCAACGGGGGGCGCGCGGACCCCGTCTCGTCGGCGCTGGCGCACGAGGGGTGCACGGTGGTAGGCGGTGGGTGAGTCCGAGATAATGGGGAACCTCTACCAGAGGTTTCCCGTCAGGGTCGAGCGGGGGGAGGGCGCCCTCGTCTGGGACGACAAGGGCCGCAGTTACGTCGACTGCATGGCAGGATACGGCGTCGCGCTGCTCGGCCACGCCAACAGGGGGGTGGCCGACGCCGTCGCGGCCCAGATGTCAAGGATCACGACCGTGCACGCCTCGCTGTACAGCGCCACGCGCGAGATCTTCCTTGAGAGGCTGACGGGGCTGGCGCCGGCCGGCATCTCGCGCGCGTTCCTGTGCAGCAGCGGGTCGGAGGCCGTCGAGGCGGCCATAAAGATGGCAAGGAAGGCGACCGGCAGGGGCCGCATCGTCTCGATGAGGGGCGCGTACCACGGCAAGACGCACGGCGCCCTCTCCCTTACGTTCAACCCCAAGTACAAAAAGGCGTTCGGCCCCATGATGGAGGGGGTGGAATTCGCGCCGTTCGGCGACGCGGGCGCCCTGCGCGACATGGTCGGTGATCAGACGGCGATGGTGATAATCGAGCCCGTCCAGGGGGAGAGCGGGATCAACGTGGCGCCCGACGGCTTTCTGGAGGAGGCAAGGGGGATCTGCGACGGGGCGGGCGCCCTGCTGGCGTTTGACGAGATCCAGGCCGGGCTGGGCCGCACCGGCAGGATGTGGGCGTGCGACCACTGGGGCGTGGCGCCCGACATCATGTGCCTCGCAAAGGGGCTGGCAGGCGGGGTCCCGATGGGCGCCGCGCTGACGACGGAGGCCGTCATGTCGGCGATGTCAAAGGGCGAGCACTCGTCCACGTTCGGGGGCAACCCGCTTGCGTGCGCGGCCGGCACCGAGACGCTCTCCCAGATAGAGGGCGGGCTGGCAGGCAACGCCGCGGCCGTCGGGGCCGGGCTCATGGAGGGCCTCCGGGAGATCTCGGCAAGGCACCCCGTCGTCAGGGAGGTGCGCGGGCTGGGTCTGATGATAGGGGTCGAGCTAAAGTTCGACGTGAGGGGGGTCCTTGACGACCTCATAGATGACGGGGTGCTGATGCTCTACTCTGGGAGGAACATACTGCGGCTCCTGCCCCCGCTGGTCATCACGCACGAGCAGGCATCGAAAGTCTTACATTCGCTTGATCTGGCACTGGGGGCCGAGGAGGAGAGGCGTGGCATACGGTGACGGGACCGACGGCAGGATACTTGGGTTCCTCAGGGAGAACTCGAGGGAGTCGTTCGTCGACATCGGCAAGAAGCTTGGGCTCTCGGAATCGGCCGTGAGGAGGCGCGTCAAGAACATGACGGAGGCCGGCGTCATCAAAAAGTTCACAGTCGAGATGGGGGACGCCGGGTCCACCAGCGCCCTGGTGCTGGTCTCGGTCGACTCGGCGACCGACACGTCGGCGGTCTCGCAAAAGCTGGCAAAGCTGGAGGGGGTGCGGACCGTCTACGAGATAACCGGCCAGTACGACATCACCACCGTGGTGACGGCCGGCACCATCGCGGAGATAAACAGGAGCATCGACGCGCTCCGCAAGGTGCAGGGGGTGGCGGACACCAACACGGTCATAATACTAAAGAAGGTGGCATGAGCGCCGGATCCAGCGCATGGATCCGGGGATCGGCGCCGGATTCCGCACGGTTATGCTTATATCCGGGCGCCCCCGTGCCGTGATCGGCATGAGGGATCCGAACCACTATGCGAACCTGTACAACGAGCACGCCGAGGGGCGGCGCAAGATACGCGTCCTTGACAGCACGCTGCGCGAGGGCGAGCAGCACCCGGGCGTCTCGTTCACCAACAAGCAGCGCATCCAGATCGCATGGATGCTCGACTACTTTGGGGTCGACCAGATAGAGATATCGCCCGTGGTATCGCCGGACCACAAGGAGGCGACCAGGGCCGTCATAAGCCAGGGGCTCAGGGCCGACATCGTCTCGCACGGGCGCGCCCTCAAGGAGGACATCGACACCTCGATAGACTGCGGCGCGACGTGGTGCGCCGCGTACCTCGGCGTCTCTGACGTGCACCTGCGCGACAAGCTGCGCATATCAAGGCAGCAGGCGCTCGACAGGTCGGTCGAGGTGGTCGAGTACGCAAAGTCGCACGGCCTCAAGATACGGTTCACCGTCGAGGACGGCAGCAGGGCGGACCCCGAGTTCCTAGTCTGCGTCTGCAAGGCCATAGAGGGGGCCGGCGTCGACCGCATAAGCCTGCCGGACACGGTCGGCATACTGCGCCCGCGCGGCATGTACAACTTTGTTGAGAGGGTGAGGGGCGCAGTCTCGGTCCCGCTTGACGCGCACGTCCACAACGACATCGGGCTGGCCCTTGCAAACGCGCTGGCCGCCTGCGACGCCGGCGCCGACCAGGTCCACACCACTATCGACGGCATAGGCGAGAGGATCGGCATCCCGGCGCTCGCAGAGGTGGCAGTGGCGCTCACCTACCTGTACAAGTCGCCCAACGACTTTAGGCTGGACATGCTCCAGGACCTCTCGAGGATGATGGCCGACTATACGTCGATGCCCCCCTACGAGTCAAAGCCGATAGTGGGGCAGTCAGCCTACAAGCACAAGGCCGGCACGCACCTTGCCGCGATACTGAGGAACCCGGCCGCCTACGAGCCGATACCGCCGCGCGCGGTGGGCAACAGGAGGCGCATAGTCTTTGGCGAGCTTGCGGGCAAGACGGGCGCCGCGTACCTGATGTCCCTGCTCGGGCTCGAGAGGAACGACGAGGGCGCAAGGGCGGTCGCCGCCGGCCTCAAGGGGCTCCGGATGGGCGACCTCATAGAGATGCCGCTCGGAGACCGGCTCGAGAAGAGGATCACGGGCGGGACGGCGGCCCAAAAGTAGCGGGGAACGGGTTTTCGTGCCAGATCCCCGGCGGGATCCGCGTTTGCGGCTGCGCGCCCCTGTCTCTTCAAAGACACTGCGCGCTATTTTGATCCCCTGTGGGTCCCGCCCCTATCATGCGTACCAGGTTGCGGCACGCCTCCCCGCTCACGGGGGCCCGCCCCGGGGCGCCGTCGTCCCGGCGGGGTGCCCGTTACTATATAAAGGAAATTGGCGGCGGCCGCGTGCCGGATCCGGCATGCATCCGGGTTTGCGCCGCGGAAACGTGGCGGCGCCTGCCCCCGGATAATGATAAATAGAGAGGGACGGCGGCCCCGCCGCATGGCGGAGTGTATCGAGTGCGACGCGGCCATATCGTTCCCGGCAGATGCCGTCGAGGGGGAGATAGTGACGTGCCCCGAGTGCGGCGCCGGCTTTGAGCTGGTCGGCGGCAAGGACGGGATGGGGCTAAAGCCGGCCCAGACGGTCGGCGAGGACTGGGGGGAGTGAGCGCCGGCGTCGCCGTGCTGCACGACGCGGTGCGGTGGGAGGAAAAGGCGCTGCTCGAGGCCGGCAAGAGGTCCGGGATACCGGTCCGCATGGTGGACTGCAGGGAGCTGGCGATCGCGCCGGGGACCGAGCCCCCCGTGTCCGGGACGATCCTGCAGAGGTGCGTCAGCTATTACAGGAGCATACACTCGACTGCCGCGCTAGAGGGGGCGGGCGCGCGCGTCATCAACACGCTCGAGGCGGCCCTGCTTGCCGGCAACAAGCTCTTCACGCACGTGCTGCTCAGGAGGGCCGGCGTGAGGACGCCGCGCGCGGCTGTCGCGTTCTCTGCAGAGGCGGCAGTTCGCGCCATAGAGGGGATCGGGTACCCGGCGGTGCTAAAGCCGACCGTCGGCAGCTGGGGCAGGATGGTATCCAGGGTGAACGACAGGGACGCGGCCGAGGGCGTCATAGAGGGGCGCGAGTCGATGCACCCGTCCTACCACGCGCACTATGTCGAGGAGTTCGTCAGGAGGCCCCCGAGGGACATCAGGGCGATCGTGGTGGGCGACGAGGTGGTCGCCGCCATCTACCGCGCCTCGGAGAACTGGAAGACCAACACGGCGCTCGGCGGCAGGGCCGAGCCGTGCGAGGTGACAGGCGAGCTCGAGGACGTCTGCATAAGGGCGAGGGACGCCGTGCGCGGGCAGATAGTGGGGGTGGACCTGATGGAGGACGAGGAGAGGGGGCTGGTCGTCCACGAGGTCAACGGCACCACCGAGTACAAGAACACCGTAAGGGTCTGCGGCGTGGACATACCTACAAAGATGCTGCGGTACGCGGCCGGACTGGGATGACCCGCGACGTCACGCCCGGGTTTGCCACCGACGCGCTCGAGAGGGCGCTCGGGATCTACACGCCCTCGCTCTCCGAGGCGCCGCTTGCAGAGTACCTGGGGTCGCTCTGCAGGGACATTGGGTTCTCCAACGTGAGGACCGACGGGGTGGGCAACCTCATAGCGGAGAAGGGGTCCGGATCCCCGAGGATACTGCTCTGCGGCCACATGGACGTGGTGCCCGGCAAGGTCAGGGTCAGGCGCGAGGGAGACATGCTGTACGGGAGGGGCGCATCCGACGCAAAGGCGCCGCTGCTCGCGATGCTGTTTGCGGCGGCGACCGCCGAGGAGGGGGGCGGGAGCGTGGTATTTGTCGGGGCAGTCGACGAGGAGGGGAGCGCCACCGGCGTAAAGAACCTCGTAAAGGGCGAGAAGACAGACTATGCCGTGTTCGGCGAGCCGAGCGGGACGGGCAGGGTCACCATCGCGTACAAGGGGCGGCTTGCCATCAACCTGAGGGTGAGGACCGGCGGCGGGGCGCACGCGAGCGCGCCGTGGCTGTCCGGCAACGCCATCGAGGAGTCGGTCGCCATAGCGGCGGCCATCAAGGGGCGCCTCGAGGCCGGCCAGGAGTCAAGGAGCAAGGGGATGATGAGGACGGCCACCATGACCGGCGTCAGGGGCGGGACAAGCCACAACGTGATACCGGGCGAGTGCGAGACGACCTTTGACATCAGGATACCGGTGGGCGGCAGCTGCAAGGAGACAGAACAGGAGGTCTCCGAGATCGTAGGATCAATGTCGTCGGGGGAGGGGATCGAGGCGTTCTACTCGATACTGGACGAGACGGAGCCGTTCGAGGCGCCGCACGACTCGGCACTGGTAAGGGCGTTCACGCTGGCGGTAATGGGCGCCACGGGCTCGAGGCCCGCCCTGGTGAGGAAGACCGGCACGGGCGACATGAACGTGCTCGGCAACAGGTGGGGGATCCCGGTCGTGACGTACGGGCCCGGCGACCCGCACGAGGCGCACACGGCCGACGAGAAGGTCTCGATAAGGGAGTACCTGCTCGGCATCGAGGTGCTAAAGGGCGCCATACGGCACATAGTGAGGCTGCACCGCCGGTGACCCTCTGGTTCGTGGGGCTCGGGATATCGGGGGCGGCCAGCGCGCCGGCGCGCGCCCACGAGGTGATCGCCTGCGCGGACAGGGTGTACCTTGAGAGGTTCACGAGTCCCGTGCCCGACGAGGACGTCGAGGTGGTGCGCCGGCTCGCCGGCGAGCGCCTCGTGCTGGCAAGGAGGTGGCAGGTGGAGGACGGGTCCGCCATACTTGATGACGCCGAGGGGGGCGGCGCGGCCCTCGTCTCGTACGGCGACCCGTTCGTGGCGACCACCCACGCGGAGCTGCGCTCGCGCGCGATATCCCGCGGGATACGGACGGAGGCCGTCCACGCCGCGTCGGCGCCGTGGGCGGCCCTCGGCGAGTGCGGCCTGCACAGCTACAAGGCGGGCAGGACGGCCACCGTGATGTCAGAGGGCGCGGCGACCCCGTACTCCGTCCTGCTTTCCAACGTATCGTCCGGCTGCCATACCGTGCTGCTGCTCGAGTACGACGGGGAGCGCGGCTTCTTCCTCGACCCGTCAGACGCGCTCCGGATGCTGCTGGAGGAGGAGGGGGCGCAGGGGCGGGGCGCCGTGTCAGGCGGCACGTACTGCATCGTGGCATCAAGGATAGGATCCGGCGACCAGGCGCTCGCCGCCGGCAGGATATCGAGCCTGTCAGGCTCCGACTTTGGGGATCCCCCGCACGCCGTCCTGGTGCCCGGCCCGCTGCACTTTACCGAGGAGGAGGCCATAGCTGCCGCGTGCAAGTGCGCCGACCCGCCGGCCGGCAACGGGTCGCCCGGGACGGCCGAGAGGATGGTATCAAGGTACGCGCCCGCCGTGAGGGAGTCGATCAGGGAGGCCGAGAGGCTGCTCGGGCCGTCCGAGGTGCTAGAGTGCGCCGGCAGGTACGCCGATGACGCCGAGTCGTTCCTGGCAGGCGGCAGGCCGGAGGTCGCGGTGCTCTGCGTCGGGTACGCCGACGGGCTGGTCGACTCTGCCATGATATCGTCCGGGCTGGCGCCAAAGGGGTACGGCGCGCGGGACGGGGGCGGGAATGGCTGACGGCGCGCGGGACGGCCTGAAGGAGGCCGTCGCGGCCGCGTACGTGGCGGGCCTTGGCGGCAGGGCGCCAGGGGGGATCGCGGCGCTGGAGGGGGCAGGCCTTGCCGGATCCGACGGGGCGCTCACGGCAGGCGGCAGGTCCATGATCAGGGTGGTGCTCGCGGGCGGCGTATTTGACATCATACACCCGGGCCACATACACACGCTCCGCGCCGCGAGGCGCCTCGGGGACGTGCTGGTGGTGGTGGCGGCCGCCGACGAGACGGCCGTAAAGATGAAGAAGAGGAGGCCGCTCCACTCGCAGGCCGAGAGGGTGGAGCTGGTCGAGTCGCTCAGGATGGTCGACGCGTGCGTGGCAGGCGGGGCCGACGACATCTTCAGGACCGTGGGGGCCGTCGGTCCCGACGTCATCGCGCTCGGGTACGACCAGGCGCACCAGGAGGACGCGATAAGGCAGGGCTGCCGCCGGATCGGGCTTGACGCCGAGGTGGTGAGGCTCCGCTCGCCGGTGCCCTCAAGGTCCAGCTCGAAGATACGCAGCGAGTACGGCGGCTCGATACACGGGATCTAGGGTAGGACGCGCACCTCGACGCGCGAGCCGTCCGACAGGGACGCCTCCTCCCGGAGGCAGACGGGGGCGATTATCTCGATCACGGAGCCGTCGTGGTGGGTGCGCTCCGGGAGGACCAGGTGGGAGCGGATCCCGGCAGTCTCGGCAGCTAGGCACGAGACGGGGCCGAACGTGCGCGACCCGTCAGAGAACCCGTCGATGTGCGTGCTTGGAAGGCCGGCAAGCAGGGGGGCGGCCCTGCGGCCGGGCCCGTCAAGGCGCACGTTGAGGGTGCCGGGGTACGGCACGTACCCGAGCTTCTCCCTGAACTGCCCAGTATAGCCGCCAAGGGACATGTAATAGGCGCCCTCGCCCATCCCCGAGACGAGCGACCCGGCAAGGTCTACGCGCCGCGCCCTCCCGAGCCCGGCGCCAAGCTCGGCGTGGAGCCTCTCGACCTCTGATATGCCAAGTGGCGTGACTCGGACGGACCTGCCGCCGGGGGCGCGCTCGACCAGCCCCTCGTCGGCAAGGTCCACGAGGTGCCTCGAGGCGGCCTGCTGCGACATGCCGAGCGACCTGCCGAGCCCGGACGTCGAGACGTCGACGTGGTCCGAGCCTGCGCCCATGGCAAGCAGCCTCGCGATGGTGCGGACGTGCTGGGCCTTCAACTGGACAGGCCCATGTCCGAGAACGTCTTGAACGTGACGCCGCTGACATCGTCGATCTTCTTTGAGCGCTGGCCCACGACGGTCTTTACGCCGGCCCGCTTTGCCGCGTCAAGCAGGCGCGGGGTCACGATCCCGTCAAGGAAGAGGTACTCGATGCCCGACTGGGTCGAGAGCTTGCTTACCACCTGGCTTATCGGGACTCGGAAGACCACGTTCCTCGAGGCGTCCATCGCGACGGCCTCGAGCGTGCGGTCAAGCGACTTGTATATCGTGGCGGCCGCCTCGGCCAGGGGCCCCTGCGAGTCGGGCTGGGAGGGCGGGGCGCGCTCGCGCGGGCGGCGCGGCGAGGAGCGTATCTCCTCTGCCACGGGCCCGAGTATCTCGTCGATGCGCTGCGGGGTCATCTCCTCGACCTCGACCGAGGGGTCGGCGCGCAGCTCATAGTCCACCTTTACCATCGACTTTAGGTCGCGCAGTATGTACCCGCCGGTCCTGTCGCCGTCGAGGAACGCGACCACGGTCTTCTTCGAGTCGCAGAGCTTTTTTATCGACTGGTCTATCTTTGCGCCCTCGATCGCCACAGAGTTGTCATAGCCGGCGCGGAGCAGGTTCCGCACGTCGGCCCTCCCCTCCACCAGTATTATCCAGTCCGAGTCGTGCATCCCGGAGCCGCACGCCAGCTTTGAGGGCCCGTAGGAGGACATGCGCCCGGTGCTGCCGTGGTGTATGTCGTTGAGCATCGACTCGCTCTCGCTCATAGTCTTTATGGACCACTTTCTCTGGATCTCCTTTGCACGCCGGACGATCTCGTCCTTTTTGGCCGCGCGCACGTCGTCTATCGACTCGAGGCGGAACCGGCAGTCAAAGGGGCCCACCTTGTCGATGCTCTCGATCCCGGCCGCGATGAGGGAGCACGTCTCGATGTCGGTGCTCATGGGGATGATGGCGACGCCGGTGCTGGGAGCCGAGGTGCTCTTGGTCTGGACGTCTATGCGGCCCACCTTCGAGGTGCGCTGGAGCTCGTTGAGGTTCATCTCGGGGCCCAGCAGGCCCTCGGTCTGGCCGAATATGGCCCCGACTACATCAGAGCGCTCGACGTGCCCGTCAATCTCATATGAAATCCTGACATGATACTTGACGATTCCTGACTGAGCCATAATCCTCCCGTCTCCATTACGGGCCCCCCGCCGCGGGGGCCGTATATGAGTATATCGAATGGGCCGAGACAAGGCATAAAAGGCGGCGTGCCTAGGCAACCGTGCGGCCTACCCTGAAAGGGTCGGGAGCCGGAGACGGTGGATCCCACGGGTCGACATCATAACCACATACCGGAGGTGCCGTAGCCCGGGGGCGCGGGCCCCCCGCGTACTGCAAAAAACTGGGGCTGATGCCGCCCCGGCTATTCCGTGCTGAACGAGTGCCCGCACGAGCACGACTTTGTGACGTTGGGGTTGTTTATCTTGAACCCGGATCCCATCAGGCTCTCGATATAGTCGACGTTGGCCCCCTTTAGGTGGTCCACGCTGTAGCTGTCGACCAGGAGCTTTACGCCCCCCTCCTCCATCACCAGGTCGTCCTCCTCGGGCGCCTTTTCAAAGCCCATTCCGTAGGAGAGCCCGGAACACCCGCCGCCCTGCACGTAGACGCGCAGGTACTCGGGGGACTCGGCCTCCTCCTTCATGAACTCCCTGATCTTCTCGGCCGCCTTTGGGGTGACCGTGATCAGCCTCTGTGCCTGTTCGGCTTCCATGCGTGCGGGGCGGGCGCCGTTTCATATTAAACCTTGCCCCCCGTGCGTGCCATGCCGGGCGTGCGGGGGCCCTCCGCGGGCCGGGGTCACTTTTTCTTCTTTTCGAGGAACTCCTTCATCATGGACTTGCGGTCCCCGAACGTAAAGCAGTTCCTCCAGGCGAGCAGCTCCACCTCGAGGCCGGTCCCGAGGTCCGCGTTCCGCCCCGCGTTTATCGCCCGCTTTGACATCCTCACGCCCATCCCCGAGTTACCAGCTATCACCTCTGCCATCTTTTGCGCCTCGGCCTCGAGCGAGTCGGCCGGCACGACGGAGTTTACCAGCCCGATCTCCTCGGCCTCTGCGGCCGATATCATCCTGCCCGTGTAGACTAGCTCCTTTGCCTTTGCAATCCCCACTATGCGCAGCAGGCGCTGCGTCCCGCCCCACCCCGGCGGGATCCCGATCGTCACCTCCGGCTGGCCCATCCGGGCCGTGTCGGCGGCGATCCGGATATCGCACGACATTGCCAGCTCGCACCCTCCCCCGAGCGCGAACCCGTTTATCGCCGCTATCACCGGCTGCGGGGCGTCCTCGACGGCCGCCAGGGCCGCCTGCCCCTCCCGCGCGTACGCGACTGCCTCGTCCGGCTCCATCTCGTACATGGCCGCGATGTCGGCCCCGGCCGAGAACGCCTTTGTCCCCTGGCCCGTCAGTATGATGGCCCTCACGTCGTCCCGGGCAGAGGCGTCCGCAAACGCCCTTGATATCTCCCTTGCCACCTCGGCGTTCATCGCGTTGAGCTTGTCGGGCCTGTTGATCGTGACCTTGCAGATGCCGCCGGAGGTCTCCGAGATTACCAGCACGGAAGGGGCCACGCCCGCGGCGTGAATTAAACGTTATCTGCGTGCCTTTTTGCCCGATATCCGGCCCCACTGGGCCAGGGCCGAGGCGGCGGCGCACCAGTCCCTCAGGTCGTCATACACGGGCACCCCCTTGGCCTCTATCATCGAGGTGACGCGCGCCGTGTACGGCCCCCCGTTCCCGCCCACCAGCACCGGCTTTGTCCCCTTTTTGGAAAAGGCGGCAAGATAGTCGACGATCTCCTCCCCGAGCGGGTCGTCCTGGAAGACGAACCACGGCATCAGTATGTCCACCCCGGGGTCGTCCATGTGGGCCTGGATGGTGAACCTATAGTCGTCGGCGGTCGCCCCGCCGGTCACGTCGGCGGGGTTGCCCGACCCTATCACGTAGGTGGGCGGAAAGTGGTCCACCATCCTCTGGCGGGTCTTTTTGGAGACCCTTGCGAGGGAGAGCCCGAGCCTCTCGAACTGGTCTATGGCGCCTATCATGGGGCCGGCCCCGTTGCTGCAGAGGGCGGCCCTGTTGCCGGCGGCGGCCGGCTGCCAGGCGAGCGCCTTTGAGACGGCGACCAGCTCCTGGTAGCTGTCGACCGAGATGATCCCCGCCTGCCTGAGCGCCCCCATTATCACCGCGTTGGCGCCCCCGAGGGAGCCCGTGTGCGAGGCGGCCTGCTTTGCGCCGAGGTCGCTCCTGCCGCTCTTCCATATCACTATGGGCTTGCGGTGCTCGCGGATGACGCGCCTTGCCGTGTTGACGAACTTGCGGCCGTCGCCGAACCCCTCCACGTACAGCGCGATGACCCGGGTCTGCGGGTCCGACGCCAGGTACCATATCATGTCCGCCTCGTCCACGTCGGACCTGTTGCCATAGCTTACCATCTTTGAGAGCCCGAACGAGTCGGCGCTCTCAAGGAAGCTGATCCCCATGGTGCCGCTCTGCGAGAGCAGCGCGACGGGGCCCAGCCTGGCCCGGACCATCCTCTTCTGCCCCTGAAAGGCGCAGTCGAGGCGGTTTGCCGCGTTGAACATGCCGATGCAGTTGGGCCCGATTATCCGGATCCCGTGCAGGGCCGACAGCCGGCGCACCTCGGCCTCGTAGGCGGCGCGCTCGCCGCCAAGCTCCTTGCCGCCGCCGGAGACTATCACCACGCTGTGCACGCCCTTCTTGGCGCAGTCCTCGAGTACCGGCGGGGTCATCGAGAGGTCCACGGAGATGACCACGAGGTCCAGCCTGCCGGGCACGTCGGCGACCGACGGGTAGCACTTTTTGCCGAATATCGAGGAGGCCTTTGGGTTTATCGGGTACACCTTGCCCTTGTAGTCGTGGTTCACGAGGCTGTCAAGTATCGAGTTGCCTATCTTGCCGGGGGTGGCAGAGGCGCCCACAAGGGCGACGGAGGCAGGCGTGAAGAACTTTTCCATGTGCGACTTGTCCGGCCTCGCCCTTGATATCGAGCCCTCCCTCCTGGCCAGGATCATCTTTGCGTCCACCACATAGTAGGACTTTGGGTACATTATCACCGGGTTAAAGTCGACGCTGTCAAGCAGGTCGGCGTTCTCGACTGCCATCTTGCCTATCCTGGTGAGCATCTTTGCGGCCATGCCCATGTCCACGGGCGGCGACCCGCGGAACCCCCGCAGCATCCGGGCCCCCTTTAGCTCGCCGAGCATCGAGCGGGCGTCGGACTCTGTTATCGGCAGCATGCGGAACGAGACGTCCCGCATCACCTCGGTGAGCACGCCGCCCATACCGGCCATTATCACGGGGCCGAACTGCGGGTCGTTCTGTATACCCACTATGAGCTCGACGCCGGCGGGCGCCATCCTCTCAAGCAGTATGCCGCGCACCTCGACCCCCTTCTTCCTAGAGAGCCGCCCGTGCATCTCCGTGAACGTCTTTTTTGCCTCCGCCGCGCTCGTTATCCCGACCTTTACGCCGCCCACGTCCGTCTTGTGGAGTATCTGCGGCGAGACGACCTTCATCACCAGCGGGAACCCGATCCTCTTGGCCTGCCTGGCCGCCTCGTCGGCGGACGTGGCCAGCGCGTACGGCGGCACCCTCACCCCGTACTTGCGGAGGAGGGACTTTGAGAGGTCCTCCGTGACCACCTTGTGGTCCGTCTGCATGGCCTGCTCCAGGATCGAAGCCATCTGGCACGGCGGCCCCGGCGCGCGTGTATTAAAGATAACGGGGGCCCCGGGCCAGCCCCGCGAGCCGGGCCACGTTCCCAAAGAGGGCCGCCATGTGCGCCGCCGTCGCCCGGGCCAGCCCCGGCGCGCCAGGGTCAGAGCACCCCCACCGGCGCACCATCCCCTCGTCCGCCTCGAGGTGGAACTGGAACCCCACGACGGACCCCATCCGGAACGCCTGGTTGCCATAGGCCGGGGATCCGGCCAGCCTGGTCGCCCCGTCCGGCAGGTCGAACCCCTCCCCGTGCCAGTGGAACGCCGGGAACGGGCTAGGGATCCCCCCAAGGAGGGGGTCGCCCCAGTGCTCGACGTCCCCGAACCCGAACTCCTCCGGGCCCCGGTAGACGCGGGCGCCAAGGGCGGAGGCCGCTATCTGGGCGCCGAGGCAGACGCCGAGCACCGGGACGCCGAGGCCGGCCCACCGCAGCACCGCCGCCTTTTGTGCCGCGATGTGCGGGGCCTCGTCGTTTGCCGACTCTGGGCCGCCGAGTATCACGGCAAGGGCGGGCCGCCATCCGGGTATACCGTCCCTCGGGTCGGAGACCACGGCATCAAGCCCAAGATCACCTGCAAGGCCGGCAAGCAGCCCCGGCCCCTCGGCGCCGGAGTTCTGCAGGAAGAGGGCCCGGCTAGGGCCAGATGCCCCTGTGCTTGAAGGCCTCAAGGACACGCTCGACTGCCAGCACCATGGCGGCGCGCCTCATGTCCACCTTGTGCTTTTTGGACAGGGCCAGGACGTCCCTAAAGCCGGCCGTGATGTTGGTCTCCATCTTCTTTGCCACCTCGTCGAACGGCCAATAGTACCCCATGTTGTTCTGGACCCACTCCAGATACGAGATGCAGACGCCGCCCGAGTTTGCCAGTATGTCGGGGACGACCATTATCTCCTTCTTGTATATGATGGGGTCGGCCTCGGGGAGCGTGGGGCCGTTTGCCGCCTCTGCTATGATCCTGCAGCGGAGCTTTTGGGCGATCTTTGCGGTGATCTGGTTCTCAAGGGCCCCGGGCACCAGTACGTCGCACTTTGCGGTGAGCAGCTCCTCGGTGCTGATCTTCTTGCCGCCCGGAAAGCCGGCCACGGACCCCTTTTTCTTCTTGAACTCCAAAAGCTTTGAGACCTTTGCGCCCGACGGGACCATCACGGATCCCTTCGAGTCGCTGGCGGCGATGACCTTTGCGCCCATCGACTCGAGGTACTCGCCGGCGAACGTGGACGCGTTCCCGAACCCCTGGAGGACGACCTTTGCCCCCTTTAGGCTCATCTTCATCGACTTTGCCGCCTCGCGGACCGTGTACGCGGCGCCGAGCCCGGTCGCAACGCCCCTGGCCTCCGAGCCGCCGACCGGTATCGGCTTGCCGGTGATGACCCCCGGCGTGTGACTCGATCCATGCATCTTGCCGAACGTGTCGGCAATCTGGGCCATCTCGCGGCCGGTGGTATAGACGTCGGGCGCCGGTATGTCCTTCTCGGGGCCGATTATCTCGGATATGCGGTACGCGAACCCGCGCGTGAGCCGCTCCATCTCGCCGTCGCTAAGCTTCTCCTTCTTTGGGTTCACGTAGATGGCGCCCTTGCCGCCGCCTAGCGGGACCCCCACGATGGCGCACTTCCAGGTCATCCACGAGGAGAGGGCCATCACCTCGCGCTCCATGTACTCGACGCCGCCGGCGGGATCAAAGTACCTGATGCCGCCCTTGTAGGGGCCGCGGTCGTTGTTGTGCTGGCTCCGGAACCCGGTAAAGACGCGGATGCTGCCGTCGTCCATCCGGACCGGTATCTTTACCCGGAGCACCTTGTCGGGCATCGCGAGGTACTCCCTGGTCCCGGGGTCGGATATGCCGAGTATGTCGCAGGCGTCGTCCACCTGCTTTGTCGCGTTGGCAAACGGGTCGGGGCCCTTCAACGTCCCCCCCGTGGAGGGGCCGGTTATAAAAGTCTGATCAAAGGTAGACCTTGCGGCGGGCCATCTTCCTAGACAGGGCGTCGATGGCCTCGCAGAGCGAGGCTGCGTGCATCTCGAGGAACGGCGAGAGGCTGAACAGGGCCCCGTACTTGTCCCCCGACTTTGATACCATGTTGTTCCTGCCCAGCACCCTCATGTGGTGCTGGACGGCCTTGTAGTCCATCCCGAGCTCCCTTGATATCTGGTGGGTGTTCAGCGGGCCCTCGAGCAGCCTCATTATTATCCGCAGCCTGGAGAGGCCGCCCCGGGTGCTGGTAAATAGGTACATGAGGAGCTTCCTGGTCTCGCGGTCGGGCCCGCGCCCGCCGGTCCCGCGGGACTCTAGTATCTGACGGAACTCCACCAGCTGGTCTGACACGCCTGCAGGTCCGTCCCCGCCGCTTAAAACCCTATCTATGAAATCATACCATGATACCCTTAAATTGACTCGGGCGGGGGCCGGCGCATTATGATGGCATCGCGCGGGTATGACATGACGCCGACCATGTACTCGCCGGACGGCCGCATCTACCAGGTCGAGTATGCCATGGAGACCGTGAAGAGGGGGACGCTGGCCATCGGGCTGCGCACCGAGGGCGGGGTCATAATGGCCGTCGAGGAGAAGCCGAGGGCCCTCCAGACGACCGACATCACCCAGAAGATCTTCCAGGTGGACTTCCACATAGGGGTGGCCGCCGCCGGCTACATACCGGACGCCCGCGTCCAGGTGGACAACGCCAGGTACTTTTCACAGGGGACCCGGATGACCTACGACGAGCCGGCCGAGGTGGCCACCGTCGCAAGGCACCTTGCAGACCAGTCCCACCAGTTCACCCAGTACTCGGGCGTCAGGCCCAACGGCGTATCGCTGATCATAGCGGGGATAGACCAGAAGGGCGGCTCGATATACGTGACGGACCCGAGCGGCACGTACGTCCAGTACGCGGCAGTCGCGATAGGGGCCAGCTCCGACGACGTCAACCACTTTCTTGAAAAGCACTACGACCCCGGGATGGGCATGGAGGACGCCGCGTCGCTTGCGATAGCGGCCATAAACCTAAAGGCGGAGCAGAAGGGCGGCACGGACCACGTAAAGATGGCAAGGGTGCCGTCCGGCTCTGGCGCCTTTGAAAAGGTGCCGGGGGACGAGCTTGCCTCGTACTCGGGCGGGGCCTCAAAGTTCCAGGATTGACCTCCGACGCGGGCCTGGGCCGGGAATGGGGCGGCGTGATAAGGGTGCTGGAGGACGTGATCCCGGTCTATGACAGGGTCAACAGGGTCATCTCGCTCGGAAGGGACGCCTCCCACAGGAGGCGCGGCATAGAGGGCAGGATATCGGGGGGCGACAGGGTGCTTGACGCCGGATCCGGGCTGGGGGCCATGACGGCCGTCGCGGCGGGCGCGGGCGCCTCTGTCACGATGTGCGACCCGCTGCTGCCGATGCTCAGGGGGGCGGCCGGGCGCGGGGCCGACGCGGCCGCCGCGTGCGGCGTATTTGAAAAGCTCCCGTTCAGGGACGGCGCGTTTGACGCCGTCGTCTGCGGGTACTCGCTGCGCGACGCCATCAACCTCAGGAGGGCCATATCGGAGGCCCACAGGGTCCTGGCGGGCGGCGGCAGGCTGGTCGTCGTGGATCTTGGCAAGCCTGACGGCCCGGTCCAGAGGGCCGGCGTCTCGTTCTACCTGCGGTGCATCATGCCGCTGCTGGCCCTCGCCGCCGGCGGCCGGCTCGGGGCCGGGTTTGCCGCCATATACGGGACGTACAGGAGGTGGCCGAGGAACGGCGTGCTCCGGGAGATGCTGCTTGAGAGGTTCGAGAGGGTCGAGCTCGAGACGGATCTTGCCGGCGGGGCCGTCATGATAGCCGCCTACAAGTAGGTTTAATTCCAAACGCCGCCCATCCGGCGCCATGCAGTGGATCAGCATCGCCGGCGGGGAGTGGCTGATAATCGTCTTTGTGGCCCTGGTGCTGATACTTGGGACCGGCAGGCTGCCCGGTGCTGCAAGGAGGCTCGGGCGGGCCGCCTCGGACTATGGCAGGGCCAGGGACCAGATAATGGGGGATATCGCGGGGGCCGGCACCCGGCCCGGGATCACGGGCCCGGCCGGCAGCGAGCGGGAGAAGCTCGAGGTGATGGCAAGGGCCGCCGGCATCGACCCGGCCGGGATGGACGACGCGGCCCTGCGGGACGCCATAGCGGGCAGGCTGGGGCGCGGCGTATGAGTTCACGTTAAGCACGGGGTGGATCCTAGCTGATCACCCGGATCTATTTAGGCCGCCCCCGGGGGCCTCCCATGGGGGCGACCGAGGAGGCAGCCATGGGGGAGAGGCTGGCGGCCCAGAGCAGGGAGATACGCCTGCTGAGGAAGGAGAACGCCAAGATCAGGGCCGAGTACGAGGACGTCAGGGGCCGGCTGGAAAGGGACAATGC